>CAKOFP010000196.1 GCA_933226995.1 Candidatus Nitrosopolaris rasttigaisensis
ACATGAAACAGGCTGAAATGCTAAACAAGTTAAGACGGGATATTGCTGAAGTGGTAACCGCCAAGAAGCGACTGGAGATGCAGAAGATGAGACTTTGGGATAATATTCGTACCTTGGACGAACAGGCTCACCGTGCTGTTGACTCAAACAGAGAGGACTTGGCAAAGCTAGCTCTGGAACGTAAGAACGCTAACTTGCTTCAGGCGCAAGGTTTGGATAAACAGATTACAGAGATGCAGGCAGAACAGCAAAAGCTGGAAGATACAGAAAGGCGTCTGTCTACTAAAGTTGAGGAATTTAAATCAAAAAAAGAGGTCATAAAAGCACAATATTCTGCAGCTGAAGCGCAAGTACGGATCAAAGAAAATGTAACAGGAATTTCAGAAGAAATGACTGATGTTGGTATGGCAATGAGTCGAGCAGAAGATAAAACAGAAAAGATGAAGGCAAAAGCCCAAGCCTTAGATGAAATGATTGATTCAGGTGTTCTTACAGATTACACATCAACATCAGCGACGAGTGGCAGTGGTAGTGATATAGAGGGGGAGCTACAGAAAATGACAGTAAAAAGCTCGGTCGATGAGGAATTAGCAAAGTTAAAGGCAGCTAACGCCAAAAAGAAAAAAAACCAACCAGAGGGGAACGAACAGCAACACGCAGAAGACAGCAAAGGTGAGGAAGAGGAACAGCCTGTGGTTGTCGAATGAAGAAGGACGGACCATCTAAGACCACGAAAAAAGGTTCAAGTGGCGGCCATCGGCACAGAGTGAGAGATCTAAAACAGAAAAGGCTCAAAAAGAAACCACTTTGGCATAATCGATCCTCGGTAAAAGATGGCAGGTATGCAATTGTTAGAGTCATCGGCCATGGTCAATTCAAGGTGGATAATCGTACTGCCAAGAAAATAAATAAGATAGATAATGAACTAGTAAAAATAATTCAGACACATGAACAAGGCGAAAAAGACTTCGCTCGAAGAGTAGATGATGTTCTTGGATTAATAAAAAAAGCTGGGCTACCCCTTGAACATAAGGAAATCGTTCAATCCGATATTATTGTGCCGGGGGCTGACATTTCTATCGAAGACGCCAAAAATATGTTCAGGGGCCAAGGCTTTATTAACTGACAAGATTTCTGCGTTCCATTTTTTATATTTTTTCGGTATGTCAATTTCTGTGGAATTGCTCAGAAAGGGTCCATCTTCTGTTCTCTGAGCTTGTCAAAATCACGTTCCCATACTGCACAGTTGGCTTCATTCTTTGAGTTACTTCTGAGAGGGTAAACTATGAGAGGTTCTATTCTCACAATCAACCTATTGTGGAATGAATGTAAGAATCATCCAAAGGAAATTAGATTGTGATGTAGTGGATCAAGACACTACTTTTATATATATCTGTATTCCCCGATCGCACGATTTTCTTCCTTGAGCATTCCATACTGTCATCATAAACTTTGTGGCAGATCTCAAGCAAAAATCTGATACCCTATCACACGGTACAATTTTTGGCGTCACGGTGCATTGTTATATAATACTGTTTTTGTCGCATCCTCCCGAGTGAACTCAAGCAAACCCTTAAAAAGATTGAATAATATATTTTAATGCCATGACAATGCCAAAAGGATTCGGTTCAAAAAGTGAAATCAATGGAAAGAGAAGTTTTGATCAGTGGTGGGGAAGTGTTCCCTCGGATTTGAGACAGAAGGCGCGGAAGGGTGATGAACAAAACAAGCCGTTGCTAAATCAAGTTAACTATGTTCTGTTGCATCTCCATCTGGCAGGCAAACATGACGCTAAGCCATCGCATGCAGAGTTAAAGGATTGGCTTCATAGCGGTCAAGTAGACGTACTTAGAATGGCCCCTAAAAAGTAAAACAACCATTTCATCGCTCTTTCCTCTTCTTTTTAAGCACATCGTCATTCTAGTGATTTTCATTGTCATATGCTGTGTGTAGTATAGCACCGTTTTTTTTGCATCTAGGACTAGACTGCAAAGCAGAGGAACTTAAAGACTAGCTGCAGGTCCTCCTATTTTCAAGAAAGATGGTGTGAGTTTGGTTATTGCTATATCTGGATAACTTGGCACGGCACATTGTAGATAAAATTTCGTTGATCAATCGTCTACGCAAATTCACTAATGCTGGACTGGGCCAGTAGCGTTCTTCCAGGATGTGACTTTTAATGGCTGTATTTTGATACAGGACTGCCCCATCCCTACGCTTTTATATTGAGGATATTTTGTGATTAACATCCTATGAATCTCTTTTAAGAGTGCAACTTGGTCTTTCTTTTCAATTATCCCTGCTTGTCCCATGATCATGATAAACCACAGCTTTTCCCAAGCTTCGCTATAATGATCTATAACCAAAGCTACTTTGGCGTTTTTTTCTATGTTCTTAACCCTTCTGAGATCTCCGGGAGTCACAGTTTTTGTCTTCCTGTCTAGAGGGATAAAAAAATATGCACCATCAAAAACAAATACAACTGGGATTACATAAGGCTGATTATAGCCATCTACTGTGCCGAGTCTGGCCACGCGCGCTCGAGTTATCATGTCCTTAGCACGTCTATCGATCAACGTACCCAAATTATAAGAAAAAAGACACGAAGGTATTTAACAATTGAAGTTAAATGGCCACAAAGTAGTTAGAATCACCTAACTAAGTTTTCGAGTTCTTACC
>CAKOFP010000197.1 GCA_933226995.1 Candidatus Nitrosopolaris rasttigaisensis
TAACTAGGTATCTGTAGTGATACCTAGTCTGCCGTTCGGCTCGAGTCAAAAACCTATTGAAGTTGGCTTAATGGAATGCGAATGTTATTGTTGGAAAACGAATTTGCGGAATTTGGGTTATGGTGGAAGGAATATTATTTTTCAGATGAAGTTTACTTGATGAAGCTGACGCATTGCTAGATGCGAGTGATGTCACAAATTTGCAAATTGTTTCGTCTCTCAGTCAGACTGCCAGTTCATATTATCGACCTATCTGCTGTCTAGACAACCGACTCGTAAGAGTGGCTCCGTAGGACATGATGGTTAAGCCCGCAATGAAGATTACAATGAATCCTATTTCAATGTAAACAGTAGAAGGGGTTTGTACTGGTGGTTCGGATGTATAGGGGGGAGTTGAAGTTTTCTTTATCTCGTATTGTTGCACGACTTGCTGCATCGTATAGGTTATTCCCGCAATTCCGATGATCAGAATTACGGCACCGATTCCTAAGACGAGCCTTCTACTAGCCATAGAAGTTAACTTGCCCGAAATATGGATGCTATCCGTTATATTTGTTTTGAATGCAGGCGTCCCCGATTCGGGCGTAGTCAGTTTACGATCATCTTTTGTGGCCAAGATTATTGTACACAATGCAAAAAAGATAATTTGCAATGCTTCAATCGCGATACCCAGCGAATCTATAGGCAAAGCAGCTCCTACGAGCGTTTGAGGCAACCGTAAGAGGACCCACAGAAAGATCAGCGCTACGTTGAGACCTGTAGCCAAAGAGTAAAAAGGGCTCCCCCATTTTCTGATTATACCGACAGCCCAGAATAATTGGAGAACTCCTATCCCTATGAAAAATATCTGTAGACTGGGATTACCTTTTTCTATGGCAGTTATTGTGCCAGATAGAACGAGCTGTAACAGCCCTGTGATTATGGTTGCAGTGGCAGCCGCATAATATACGCCATTATTTGCCTTCATTTTTTACGACACGTATTCCCATCCGTACTGCCATTTATGAATTGTGCAACTAAATCAAACGAGGTCCTGCTTCCCCAAACCCTGCACCCGACAACAGAAACAAGTGCTGATAAGTCACTGGGCAATGGCATCTGTAGCAAATGCTGTTCGAACTAAAAGTCTGCATATTATCATTCACGCTGAAGAGCAACGACGTTCTCTATGATAGCCTGAAAAGGTTCGTGTTTTAATATTACCAGGGAAGGTTTTTCCGTGAGGCAAAATATGGAAGTATTTTTTCACCGAAAGATCTCACAAATGCAACTTCATCAGGACTCGTACTATGAACATACACAGTTGTAAAGCCCGCTTTGAAGTAATTTTCTATCGACTTCATGGAATCTTCAATCGAAGTGATTATATCTATTGACTCCTTCAATGTCTCGTCCGGGACTTTTTCCTTTGCTTTGCGCTCGAGTTCTCGCGGGTCGCCTATATCGGTAGTGAATGCGTTTTTGAGCAAGGTTGCACGCCAAAAAGCAGAGGATTGAAATGCCTTATCATAATCCTCGGAGAAAGACAGCTTGTATTCGACTATCTTCTCGACGGATAAAGGGTCTCTTCCTACCCTTTTCACCATCTTATCAAAAATATCAATTACCCCCGCCGAATCCTGTGGGTTTAGGAATGTAATTAACCCATCAGAGAATTTGGCGGCTGCGCGGGTTGATTCTGGTCCAGACGCTGCTAGATATATGGGTATACGACCAGTAGGCGCGGTATATAATTTTGCTTGTCGAATTAAAAAATATTCACCATTGAAATCGACAAAACCGTTTTCGTCCTTAGTTTCAGCACCAGACTTCGTGGGCGTCTCGCAAATCCCCCATAATTTTCTGATGATCTTGAGCGCCTCCACCGTTCTTGTCAACCGAGCAGCAGGTTTTGGCCAATTGAATCCAAGCGGTACCTCATTCATAGCTTCACCGGTTCCTAATCCAAGGCCTATCCTACCCGGGTAAAGCACGTCCAAAGAAGCAAATGCCTGAGCAATTATAGCGGGATGATATCTGTATATAGGCGCTGTAACACCCGTTATGAAACGCATTCTGTTAGTTCTGGCAGCAGCCGCAGCAATCCACACCCATGTAAAATTTCCATAGGCTTTGTCGTGCCACCACGGGTGAAAATGATCACTTGTCATTGTGGCGCTGAAACCACATTTTTCTGCTTCCACTACGTGCTTAAGAAGATCATGCATCGAGTATTGTTCATGGGCCGCCCAGTAACCGAGATGTCTGTCGGATTTTTTCTCTTCTATTCGATCTGGCATTTATTTCGCCGTACTGTGAATGTGCGGTGTGTATGGCTTACCTGGCCGAACAACGACTGCTAACGAGGTACCACTAGTATATTTTCTCAAATGATCCGTCTTGATTCGCTTTATAATACACATTTGCATGTTTTGTAAAAAGCCCAACTTCGAGTACCCCTGCAATACTCTTTAGCTCAACCTCTTTTTTTCGGACATCAAGTATGGAGGTAAACAGAGTATCTAATATGAAATTGCCGTTCTCTGTCACATAGACATAGCCTTCGTCTAGCATACGTAATTTCGGACGACCACCCAACTCTTCTAGTTTTTTCGCGACCAGATATCGGGCAAATGGATGTACCTCTATCGGTACAGATCGATTAAAGGATTCTACATATTTTGTCGACTCTGCTGTAATGATGACGTTTTTGGCCGCTGAGTGCAAAATCTTCTCTTTTAGAAGAGCGCCTCCTCCGCCTTTTATCATATTGCTTTTTTTGTCAATCTGATCAGCTCCATCAAAAACGACTCCGACTTCGGCGACTAGGTCTTCTCCTACTATTTTTAACCCACCATACTCAGCTTCAAGTTTAATTTGTGTAGATGTCGCGATACACTGAAGATTTTCTTTGTAGGGCAATTTTGAAATTTCTCGGATAATTGCGGCAGCCATCGGCCCGCTACCAAGCCCGACCACCCTGACCCCCTCTGTTAAAAATTGTTTTACCGCATCGGCAGCAATTTTCTGCGCGGCTTGCTGGAATAGCGCCGGAATCCAGTTTCTTCTACCTCCTTCAGTCCGATTGTCCTGCATCGTGCGATTACTATGATCGTAGTCTTCATAGATTAAAAATGTTGTAGCAATTGTACATTTGAAAGAGGATCAACCTGACAATTGTTTAGATACAATAGAAAGTTTTTTTTAATATTCACAGAATGACGATAAACAGAGTACGGATTGTTTTCAGGGAGCTTATAGGTGTTTGACCCATATCGGTTCGTCCATTGCCGAGATATTATTATATCGGGTTACCGCGCTTCTAACTTGTCTTCGCCTCCTATCATAAAATAGTATTTATCGTCGTCTTAAAAAATGGCTTCAAATCAGTTATCCATGGATTCGAGGTAGCAATCTCAAAGAAACGTTTTTACAGCATTATCACCAATGTCTAGAAAGGTTCGTTATCAATCCATTGACATCATCGACATCATCAACGTCGTCCTCGCCTCCTTCATCTTCATCTTCACCTTCTTTTCCTTCAAAATCAAATA
>CAKOFP010000198.1 GCA_933226995.1 Candidatus Nitrosopolaris rasttigaisensis
ATATAATAGCGTACGGGGTAATTGGAATTATTGTTGTCGTTGTAATGGCTTACGTTATTTTTATTAGACCTCCAAATAATAATATTAGTAATAATAATGTTATCAGCAGCAACAATCCAAACTCGCAATCTACTGCCCAACTTATCGCAAATTCAAGAGCAGCAGCACTTGAACAATATCAAAAGCTATTCTGTGGGTTGAATTCTATTCCTCATTCTACTAATTACATAACAGAGTACAAACTCCCAGCTACATGCGAAATGCCCCTAGGTATCTTGGTTGACGATCAACTTGCAAAGGTATGGTACGTATCTACGAAACAGGGAACACTCGGTAGCTACGATCTTGCCACTCACAAATTTGATAAAGAACTCATCATTCCTGTGTGGAACGTACGCAACATTCCTACAGACAATTCTCAAGTATGGTCTGTTAGAGAGGATAAGAGTGGAAACATTTGGTTTACAGACGAGAAACAAAACGCAATTTGGAGGTATAGTAAGACTGTTGGGGGCTTTGACTTGTATAAAGTTCCTGAGATGTCTAAAGTATTTGGTACAACTTATCCTATATCTATTGATTTTGATTCAAAAGGAAATGTATATTTTGTGGGCATACGTATGCCTGTGCTCTGGTTTGGAAACACTACCCAGATGAAGAATGGTACCTCAAATGGAATAAACAAGATTCCAATACCTACAGATGGATTCAAGGGTATATCTCCTGATCTAATCAGTACCGGTTCTATCGCAGTAGACAATAAACGGAACGTCGTCTGGATTTCAATGTTATCTTTCCCTAGTAAGGGCGAAATTCTGCGATATAATATAACTTCAAAAACTTTTGATACTTTCAATATGCCGTCAGGATTAAACTCTCCAGTAGGAGTTGCAGTAGACGAGAAAGGCAATCCTTGGGTCACCGATCATGCTACGAGTCTATTTTTCATGTTAAACGCCTCCAACGGCAAGACCACGATCTACGCAACGTCTAGAGTTTCCCCACAAATTTATGGTGTAAGTGACGTTAATAGTATTCCACAAGGGGCTTATAGTCTGCCTTACTGGATAGAAAAAGGGTCTGCTGGTAGCGATGGATCGCTTTGGTTTAATGAGCATGAGGGAAACAAGATAGCCAAGTTCGAGCCTTCAAATAGTACCTTGTACGAATATTGGATTCCTACACAGGATAGATTGTGGGGTAATTGTCCTCCTAACAGTCAAACATGCGGTATAGCCAATGCCCTACAGTTCTCAAGAGGACAGAATGGCCAGACGTGGTTTACAGAATGGTCAGAAAATAAGATGGGAAGCTTAACAGCAACCAATTATAGACAGCTACCATTCTCTGTTTCAGCATATCCTCAAGAGCTGACTATTAAAAGAGGTCAGGCTGTAGAGATTAAAGTTAATGTTTCAGCTACGACAACAATAAGACTGTCTCAGAATCACTCCAACTCAACTGTTGAGATGATCGCATCAGGCACATTTACTCCAGGTGGCGACCTCGGAAATTCCACCGGCATCTTCAGCCAAGGGTCCTTCTCGATGCCAGATGCTCATGCTATTAAACAAGTGTCATTCATCTTCACGTCAGCGACAAATCTAAAGCCAGGAGACTATGTGCTGATGCTAGGAGCGCAAAACAATGAAGTTGCGATGTTGAAGGCTGTGAAAGTGCACGTTATTAGCTAGCTTTGGTCGCTACTGCTAATTCGGGTATCAAGCAGACCGTAATACGCTCAATTATCGCGGCGAGATATGTGTACATCCGCCATCATTCTGTTCCAGCCGCCATAACCCAAATGATACCCTAAAATGTACTCATATAAATTATGTCCAGACGGTTCTGAATGGGTCCACCACATTACACACGACTAAGTCGTCTCATTGCGGCATGAGCCGTCGTTATATCCAGTGGCACGTGTGTATAGTTATGGGATAGATGAGTTTTGTACTATTTTGCTACTAGTAGTGCCGTTAGCAAATGATGCGTGGCAATTACTGTTGATACACACGACTGTATGACATGTATCTCCCTCACAGCTAGTAGTGCTCTTTTTTATATGTATTTGTGCTTTCGCTAAATATGTATGCTCCCCCAATGCAATAATTAACGTAGACGCTATGACAACCATTGTCAGACTCAAAATTGTGTGATTTATCTTCATTCTGATGAGCAATTCATAACATAAAATATTTGATTTGGGAGGAATATTGCTATATCTTTACACTAATAGATTTATCAGAATCAAGCATCAATTAAAGATAGCGCTTCGAGTAGATGAAAAATATTTCGTATATATTATTATTGGTAAATGGTTGAGAATACTGTATCACTTTCCTTCATATTCATAAAGCGTCCTCTCGAAGCCAAAATAACGTAATACAGTATCTGTAGCTGTCTTAGGACTATGCCTTGTTGCTGTCCCTATGCCCACCCCTGTGACCGTTTAATGCGGTACCGTATTGGTCAGTCAGGGAAGAAAACAAGACTAAGATTGTTAGAACTAAAACGTGATAGTGATAAGATTGACATAGTAACCAGTCAGTAAAGACCAAGAAAGATTACCAGGTAGTATATTACCACAAGATCCAGAAGAGGACGCCGAACGTTCTGCTTTGAGAAAAGACGCATTCACTTCCCGTAAAGGACGTGATTTTCTTCTTTTGTAAACCCCACAGACCCACATTTTCAGCTAGGTTTATCAATTCATTATATTGTTCGGTGAATTTTCTGCCTTTACTAGTTATTGTTATCAGTCCTCTGTCTCTATATATCATCCGCTTTCCTTCTAACTCATCAAAATGATTCATCATTTTATCGTAGAACAATCTGGAACTATGTTGTGTGCGGGTAGGTCTTACTTTGTCATTCTGCATCATGTCCTCTTCTATGGCACAAAGTATTTCATAATGGAGCTGGAGTTTATGTCTTTTTTCTTGCTTCAATCTCCATTTCCCTCCTCACTCTACCAGACATTGCATAATGTATTGCATAGACAAACAATGCTAGTCCTGCGAGTCGTGCAACTATTGATCCGACAAATGGAATTGAATCATTATCAAAATAATTAATCATCAATGAATACTGTCCAAGCCAGAGTAAT
>CAKOFP010000199.1 GCA_933226995.1 Candidatus Nitrosopolaris rasttigaisensis
GCTTAAATGATAGCGTCAGCATAGTTTTGTCTATGACAGAGAAATCCCTGCACCACAAAGGAGCTTGTCTAAATCCTCCTTGTGAACTCAGTTCTTGCATTTCTTTTATATAGAAGTCTCTAGCCACTACACCTTCATCCTGCATTGTATCTTTCGTTATTAACTCAAATCTTCCCTTGCCTGCCTGAAACGAGTAACCAGCTAACCTAATCGCTGGAACTGCATTAGACTCCGAATCCGATATCAAATTAAACTTTCTTATTTTGCCAAATATTAGTGAACCTCCTATTTCAAAGCAGAGATCCCCATCTTTACCTTTAAGCAGATTTTCCCCGTTTCTGATTGCTGTGCTAAGGCAGATATTGAATATATATGCTTGATACGCCTGAACAAATATTCGTCGCATATTAATTGGAATGACTCTCAGCGCACGGATTACATCCTTTCCTTGTAATATTGCAGACATCAGCTGACGCTCGATATCCATTCCTCGAGGAAGTAGTTTTAGAAGTCGAGGATAATTATGAGGATCTCGACTCTTTTCCCTGATTTCCCTGCTCGTTTTGGAATCGTATTCACTGGTATAGCATAATAGTAATTCAACGGCGTTTTTGAAGTTACGCCTTACGATCTCCCTTCCGACGAGATGTGTTACTGATCGTTCACTCCCAAACCTTTGAAGTCCATAAAAATTGGCAATATTTTTTATTTCACGCTCGAATGTAGATATGTCTAACTGATTGTTGTTGCTGATGATAATGGTAAACTCGTTCCCGAGAAGTGATGCTTTAGCTAAGGGTTTTCGGCTAAACCCTTTGAGAGTCAGAAATATTTGATCTGTTCGTATCTCTCTTGGTATATTTTTTAATTGTTCTGTTGTCGCATACTGCTTTGTAATTGCCTTTGCGTCTTTTAACCCTATGACTTTAAGTGGAATTCCGAATCTTCTCTTGATTTGCAAAATAGCATGATTAGAATCAATATTGCTTTTCTCTAAAATGTAAAGCGGGTATCTATGGAGTCTGTCTTGAACAGAAGACAAATCATTGAAGACTCCAGAATCTATTATTTCGGAGACCCGGAACTCATTGGCTTGTTGCTTTATCAGTCCGCCTACTCCCTTGAAGCTTGTGCAGTAGCAATTCATGCCAGCTTTCTGATCGATAATAGGAACGGGAAATTTTATCAATACAACTCACCCGTGCCCTCACCAACGAGGGTTGACCGCACCTCCAGGCACGGTTTCATTGTGAAATCACTAACCATGACCAATCTTGTGGGAGTACGTGTCAATATCTAAATCTATATCCTTAACGAGAAATGATTTGCTAACTGTTTTTAACAATAATTTGTTAATTGTTGAATTTTTTCAACCACGTTAAGAAAGCGGCAAGGGTACTTTCATACGGTAAAGCGCTTGAACCTTTAACATTGAACCCGAGTAGTAGCATTCTGCCTTCAAGTTTCCTTCTTAAAGAAACAGGAAGGTGGTTTTCTCTTAATGGCTGAAATATCTCAAAAAATTGGTCTTGTTGATGGCAAGCTACGTGTTGTGCAAAACAATCTGTGAGAATGGCCGGATCCCCTGCGATTCTTTTGTTCATTTGAGACAGACTAAAGCGGGTATTCGTTGTATTATCCCCTAATTCGATAGAAATTTGTAAGACCCTTTTAGTGTAATTCTCCCTCGTGAAATTAGAATCCATTTTGTTAGGGGAGTTATGAAACATGCGAACAGTTTTAGTTAAATGTGCGACTGCTCTTTTTCCGAGATCGGTGGCAGCCAAGATCTCTCTCTCCCCGTAGAGTCCATTACTTTTTCCAAAAATAAAGAAAGTTCCCATTAGTTCCTCTTTTCTTATGAAAGGGAACTCTAACTTGCCTCCAATAAACAGCGTAATTCTTTGCGATATGTCCTCAGGCAAAAACATCCCCATATATGAGTCCGTCACGACAGCCAATGCCTATATTATGGATACGGCGATGATTTAATCATAGTCAGTAACACGAAAATTGAAGTGTTCTTTATTTCGTGGCCCTTCTGTACCCATGTGTGAAACCTGCATCATAAACTTTTGAAAATTCATATTTCTTGGGGGCTATCACATCTCCGACTATAATAACAGCAGTTTTAATTATCTTAGCTTCGTGTGTCTTCTTCACAATGTCACCTAGCGTTCCCTTAATTATTTTTTCGTCTTCCCAAGTTGCTCGATAAACAATAGCTGCTGGTGTCTCTTTCGTGTAAGCGCCACTGTTCATAATCTCCTGTACTACTTCGGCTATCAGGTGAACGCTCAGATATAGTGCCATTGTAGCGCCATGTTTAGCCAGTTCTGAAATCCTTTCTCTTGGAGGTACTGGCGTTCTTGATTCTGCTCGTGTTATTATTAGCGTTTGAGTATTACCTGGCAAAGTCAATTCTAGGTTCATAACAGCAGCTGCACCGAGTATAGCAGTGATTCCGGGAACTACTTTACATTGAATTCCGTCTTGCTCTAACTTGTCAATCTGTTCTCTAATGGCGCTAAAAAGGCTTGGATCTCCATCATGAAATCGTATAGCTAGTTTTCCTTTTTTTGTGGAATCTCTTAATATCTCATAAATTTTCTCTCTATCAATAAGAGCCGCATCATGAAGCACTGCATCTCTTTTTTTA
>CAKOFP010000200.1 GCA_933226995.1 Candidatus Nitrosopolaris rasttigaisensis
GATGTGCTGCAGGGACTAAACAAGGTTCCGCAGATTTCAATAGTCATGGACGGCTAGACCAATCAATCTTTGACAACCACGGCACAATATTCCAAGACTGCTACATCAAATCATTCCAGTCTACATGTCTAAGTCAGGGCAATACTGAAGCTACATGTAATGATGCACAGGACGCATGATAGAAATGAAATATCTAATACTTATCGTATTAACATTAGTTGTATTATCATCTGTCTTATTACCCAACTTATCAACACAGGCACTAGCCCAAGTTAACTCTAGTTTTTTGACATATACAAATACTGACCTAGGATTTACTATAAAGTATCCGTCTGATTGGTCTATAGACGATAAAAATATGAGCACTATTGGCATTAAGTTCGCATCTCCTGATGGTCCTGGAGCCGGGGGTGTTATAGTATCGGCTACTGAGACAGGAAAGACTATAGAGGATTTTGCTAACTCACTTCCATTCAATCAATCTCACGGATTGAAACTCATTGAAATGGATAAAAATGGCTATTTCCTTTCTGGCCATCCTGCACTTAGAGTCATAGGAATTGGTAGTTTTGGAGGGCCAGGAGAACCAGGAGAAACACAAGGCATAGAACCACATGATGTCAAGATGATGATGTTTGTGACCATTCTAGGAGGGAAAGAGTATGGCGTGAGTTACCTTGCACTTCCAGAGAGCTTTCCTAATCAATTGCAAACAGCTCAAACAATGATAGACTCTTTTCAGATAATAAGTAAGCAATGAACATGTCAATATTTTATTCTACTATTCTGCTATGGTGTATTGGTAAAATCAATATCTAGGTGTGTCAGATTAGAGCATGAGTTTTGGAAATACAATTGTAGAAGGGATATTAATGATAATACATAGTAAAAGAGATATAATTGTTAATGAGTAGATGGAGTCGACAATGGGGTAGGTTATGGTATTCATGGCAAGACTATCATTAATGTAAGTATGGTGGCGAGAGCGATATTTGTGAGATAAATGATTCGTTCTATTACAATCGCTTTGCAATTTGATTCAACCATGATACCTACAGCAATCTATACAATTTGGCATACAGCAAGCATATTAGATTGTATGACTTTATAACAGAATGTGATGATATCTAAAACTCTTGTCGCTATGGATTATGCTAGAAAGCTCCTAGCCATGATTTGTAAAGAGCAACCGTACCGGAAACGACTTCTATGAGCAATACACGCAGGGGACTTCCGCTAACCAGCTCTCGTATTGAGAAGATATTTCCGAAATTAACACCGGCTCAAATTATTCGTATTGCAGCGCATGGACATGTACGCTCTGTGCAGTCTGGTGAAGTGCTAATAGAGCAGGGAGATACGTCAACACCGTTATTTGCCATAACCTCAGGCGAAGTCGAGATTGTACGTCCTTTAAGGGGCCAGGAGACCCTTATTACTGTCCATGGTCCTGGTGAATTCACAGGAGATGTTACCACGCTCTCTGGCCGCCAGTCTTTTGCTCGTGCACGTGCCACTAAGCCAGGTGAGGTAATAGAACTAGATCATCAACAAATGCTCGGTTTGGTACAGACTGATGCTGAACTTGGCGAGATTTTGATGAGGGCTTTCATCCTACGTAGAGCGGTGTTGATAACCGCTGGTGTGGGAGACATAGTCCTTATCGGCTCGACATATTCTGCTGATACGCTTCGAATTAAAGAGTTTTTGATGCGGAATGGACAGCCGTACTCCTACATAGACCTCGAACATGACCCCGACGTACAGAATATGTTGGACAGTTTCCATCTCGCAGCCAACGAGATACCCGTGGTGATTTGTCGTGGCCAAGTGGTTCTTAGGAATCCCAGTAAGCAGGAAATTGCGGACTGTCTTGGTTTCAACGAATCTATTAATCAGACCCAGGTGCGCGATCTCATCATAATCGGCGCTGGTCCCTCTGGATTGGCTGCTGCAGTTTATGGCGCTTCAGAAGGTCTAGATGTTCTAGTGTTGGAAACCGGTTCACCTGGTGGTCAGGCAGGTTCAAGTTCAAGAATCGAAAATTACTTGGGATTTCCAACTGGTATCTCAGGCCAGGATCTTGCAGGCCGGGCTTATCTTCAGGCACAAAAGTTCGGCGCCGAGATTCTCATCACCAAAGGCATGCGGCTCCACTGTGCCCACAAACCATACGCCGTCGAAGTCGAGAACGGAGTTAGAATCCCTGCACGTGCTGTTGTGATTGCAACCGGTGCGGCCTATCGGAAGCCGCAGTGCGAAAAATTGCCGCGCTTTGAAGGCGCGGGTATCTATTACGCTGCGACACCTATTGAAGCGCAACTATGTGGTGGAGAAGAGGTGATCATTGTTGGTGGAGGAAACGCAGCAGGTCAGGCTGCAGTGTTCCTTGCCGAGAGGGCAAAGCGCATACACATGCTTGTCCGATCTGCAAATTTGGGCGATAAGATGTCTCGATATCTGATTCGCCGAATCGAAGAGACTCCTAAGATAGTAGTTCAACCATACACAGAGATCATAGGACTTCAAGGAAGCGATCATCTAGAATCCGTTGAGTGGCGAAACAATCAAACGGGATTGAAGGAGGAACACAAGATCAAACATGTATTCCTCATGACAGGTGCCGACCCTAATACCGGTTGGCTAGATGGCTGCATCGCACTTGACTCTAAAGGATTCATCAAGACAGGACTCGATCTGTCGCCTGAAACCCTAAGTGCTGCACATTGGCCTTTAACACGTCAGCCGTACTTGCTGGAAGCCAGTTTACCTGGGATCTTTGCAGTGGGTGACGTACGTGGCGGCAGCATCAAGCGTATCGCTTCCGCGGTGGGAGAAGGATCAATTGCGATCTCGTTTGTTCATAAAGTATTGGAGGAATAGGAAGGTGTCAAAACTAGGAAGCCATTTCGCAAGATTATTTCTATTCTTGACCCACAAGTATTATCTTTTCAGATTGATTGACGGTTTTCAATTACCCCCAGAAATCATTGCAGTGGCAACTACAAGCTAAGGGGATACAAGAAGAACAAGATGAAGAAGGAGGCTAGGAAGGGTAGGGCAATGAACTTGGAGCCCAAATGGTTCACACACCCTTGAGCCCACATTGGAATATTACTGGTTATGTGTTGAGCTCGTAAGATTGGTGGCTTGAATACAGTGTGAGCACTTTTTTTTGTCACGTTATCTGATTCATCCAATGGACAGACATATATCGAAGAACAAGCTTCGTCTAATAATTATTCACTTCACTTGGCCTCAGGCAGTACTTATACCCTAACTTTGTATAATGATGCTTTCTTGGCTGGTGACGATAAGCAAGTAACTGCTACTTTTACATTGTCTTATGATTAACACTATCTATACTTTTTATGCTTATAGTTTGAACAGACTCTGATTTTTACCCTCTATAATACATAGCCACACTGCTCCTTTCTCCCTCTTGTTCTATCCTGTTGGTAACAGGTGATAACAGAGGTAATGAGGTGATAGCAATGATAACAGAACTGGTATCAGATGATAACAATAGCTATAAGCTTCCTCTCATTAAATTAGTGGAGACAAAAAATATGATGGTATTAACACGAGAGGAAAAGCGAAGACTTGTCTTAGATCTATACAATCAGGGAAGAACATACCGTGAAATAGCCAAAGAGGCAAGAATATCTCCACGTGATATTGGTATTATACTAAGGAAGGCAGAGCAGAATAACCAAAGACAACAACAAGAAGACTTGGGTAGGAATGATGGAAAAGCAGCAGAACCGTTAGACAAAACTACTCAAGCTTACAGGTTATTCTCAGAAGGAATGAAGCCTATTGAGGTTGTTGTGGACTTAGGTCTTAATGGAGAAGAGACAATCAGGCCGTACAAAGAGTTCTGGAAGTTAAAGCATCTAAATGAGTTATATCAGATCTATCCTGAGATAAAACATACACTTCCTAGCTTTCTAAAGCTACATAAATCATTGAAAAGATAAGGTATGGGACCTAAGAATGTAGAGTGGTTTGTTGATATTCTAAAAAGTGCTGCTTATGATATACCTGCTCTTGAAGTGCAGATTGAATATGTAAAGAGTGAGCTAAAAGATATGCAACATAAAAAGAATAAGTCCATAAATGAAGTGAACGAGCTAAATGATCGTATAGCATATTTACAAAGTTCCGAGCAATCATTAAGTGAATCTTGTAATGGTTTAACAGAGAACATAGAAAATTTTAAAAATGAACAGGAGCGGCTGGACACGTTTACTGAAATGTATAAGAGGCTGACAAGAAATACAATAAAATCAAAAAGATAGCTGAAGAGCATATCAACAACTTCTTAGAGGATCGAAAAATATTGGTGTCAGCAGCTGTTATAGCAGTCAGCGAAGCCCATAGAAAATAGCAACAACAACTAAGCTATTAGATACATTCGGTGGAAAAGCTAAGGAATTTGCACGGGGACAGGGGAAGAACCAAATGTGTCTTCCGATTCGTGTTTGTCAATAAAAAAACAGTTAATCTTTCCCGCAGTGAATTTACATTCAATCCAATTAATATCTTTAC
>CAKOFP010000201.1 GCA_933226995.1 Candidatus Nitrosopolaris rasttigaisensis
CCTCCTGTTAGGGGATTAGGGACCCAAGTCAGAGCCAAGATATGTCTTCTATCAAGATTGCCGCCGTTACTCATTCTTCCTTTTGTTTGTGGTATTCTTTGAGAATATCCCAGTGAGTATGCTTAATTAACAAAACACATTTAGCGCAAATCCATATACCGCAAGCACACTTAATCCTAGTGTATTTGACTGTCTTGTTGCATTCGTCACATACAGCAGCATTCTCTTCAGACGTCATCGTCCTTGTCAGCCCCTACTTCCATATCTCTGTAGAATTGTCAGCAACATATTAGACAGAAAAATACATCGGTACTCTTTCTGGAGATTGGTAGCACCCAGAAAATCTTTCGGCATTTTGCCTACTTCTATCATATTAATGACACTTGTGCTGCTGATATCTTCTGCATTGATTTTAACTTCGTTCTTCACTTACTAAAAGATATCATGTATATAGTCTTTAGAGACTCTTATGTAAAATTATTATTATTGTAGCCAGTGTCTTTCTCTACAATTTCGCTGCGCTGGACTGTGATGACTCGCTCATCCTGTCTCTGCTAAGTGTGGTTATTTGGTTTTTCGTATTTTTTTTCTTTTCTAGCAGTGGGTGTGACCCTTAACGCCATCCGACAGCAAGATCTTATCTTATGAAATTGTTATTCTACATCATTGAATGTCCTGAAATTACATTCGTACAAGAGGACCTTTCTTCTCATGACATTCAAAATGTACACTAAATTTTCAATTACCATTTGGTAACCCGCCAATTTAATAATAATGGAGTGTATTATATCAGTATGAATACTAATAATGTAATGTCACAAGTCGAAATCAATAAGACAATTATTCAACGCTACTTTGAAGCATACAATAACAAGAATGAAGCAATATTTGATGAAATAATAGCCCCAGAATACATTGACCATGGCCAATCCGCTTATATGGGCTCTCCTGGAAGAGGTGTTGCTGGAGCAAAGAATGACCTTAAGAATTCTTTAGCTAAATTAGATGACTTGAATTATGTGGTAGAGGCAATGATTGCATCACCAAGTTATCCGGATCTTGTAGGCACATATTGGAAAGGATCATTGACACCAAAATCGACCTCTGAAACTCAGCAAACTAATAAAATAATTAACTACAGAGGCGTAAGTATATACCGCATTCAGAATGGAAAAATGGTAGAAACTTGGCATGTAGTTGATGGTTGGCCAGCGAAAATATGAAAAATAGAGGAGAGGGATGGTCTGAATCTTTTAATAATTGTGCATTTAGATGATTTATTGGTATATTGTGAACCGCCAACCATTCTGTCCTATTTGTAAACAGAGGATCATCTAACATTGAGAAATACAATTCAAAATACGCAAAATGATCACAGCTCTTTAATGAAATGTTCGACCACTATGCGTCAGATTTTTGTGCTTGATATTTGTGATATAAAAATGTAGAGAAAACCTAGAATGAATGACATCAGTAAAAAATTCTACCAACTGGCTCCTGACTTGACAATATGCAGAATAATCAACGGCATGTGGCAGGTTGCAGGCGGACATGGATATATCGATCATGGATTGGCAATTACAGACATGATGAAATATCATGATGCTAGCTTTACGACTTGGGATCTAGCAGATATTTATGGCCCAGCAGAAGATTTTATTGGGCAGTTCAGGCGTAGGTTATTGGCATTAAAAGGAAAAGAAGAACTCGATAGAATTCAGGCATTAACCAAATGGGTGCCACGGCCAGGAAGAATTACACGTTCTATCGTTAAAGAAAATATAGAAAGATCGCTTCGCAGAATGAGTGTTAGCTCGCTGGATTTACTTCAATTCCATTGGTGGGATTATAACAATCCGTATTACATGGATGCTCTCAAATACCTATCCGACCTTCGGGATGAAGGAATAATCAAGCATATAGGTCTTACAAATTTTGATACTGAACGTATGCAGATCATGATAGATTCAGATCTACAAGTTGTGTCGAATCAGGTTCAATATTCGATTATAGATCGTAGGCCAGAAGTAAAGATGATACCATTTTGCCTGAAGCATAACATCAGTCTCCTTACCTATGGGAGCCTCTGTGGAGGGCTGATGTCAGAGCGCTATCTAGGAAGAATACAGCCATCCACTGCTGAGTTAAATACGTTAAGCTTACGAAAATACAAGCAGATGATAGATGCATGGGGTGGATGGAATTTATTCCAAGAACTTTTATCGACTTTGAAGATAGTTGCACAAAAGCAGAATGTAAGCATTGCAAATGTAGCAACCCGTTATATTCTTGCCAAGTCTGCAGTGGCAGGTGTTATTATCGGTGTTAGACTTGGAATAGTTGATCACAGAAACAATAATGTGCAGGTATTCAACTTTTGTTTGGATAAGTCAGATTGTGATGCTATAGATGCTGTATGTACAAAGTCAAATAACTTGTTTGAGATAATTGGAGATTGTGGTGATGAGTATAGATGATTTTACGATATTTGCACTTCATTAACATTTTGAATTCTTATTTGAGTAGTAGGTCAAAAGTGATTTTTCTAGAGATAGTTCTTGCCCCATCAGTTTTAACGTAATTGCTTTAGAATTCTGACCTAATTAAGGGGATCATCAGAGACAAGTTTCCAAGTGAAAAGATGTCGATTGGAAATGGAGTAATAAGTTTTATGGTTGCTGTTGGTGCAATCAGATGGAACAGTACATGATAGGTGTTTGAGAAAAGGAAGTTCAAGCAGCAAATCTAGAAGAAATTTCTGGGGTTTACAAGACAAATCATGCTGATATTGGTATTCTGTATGATGAAATAATAAATTTCCGGTCATTCTCACATTATTATTATACTAAGCAGCTTTCCATCCCTATATCATATATGGCAACACAGAGAAGAGACGTCTCCTTATAATCACGTTAACAGAAGACCTGGACGATAGATCATGACTGCAGAATCTGCTAGAAAGAATAAAGAATAATAGAAAGTGGTGGTATGTTACGCGAAAGTATAGGTTATGTTATTGCTGTTGCTGGTAAGATTTCTTTAATCACTCACTCACTTATCCATTGCATCCGAACTTCGTAGTTTTACAGATTGTATTAAATGCCGTATCATATCCTTGAATGCATTGATTTAGACGAATTCCATTTAAATTAGCACACGCTGCTCCAGCATCCCTGATTCCTACGCTTCCATCAATTTTTCCTGCCTTATTGCCTGTCATGTAGTCTGCTGATGAATTGGATATCGTGGAATTAGATCCTTGTGTTATCATATTGGCAGGTTTGCTATGTAGGGAGCTGTTTGAAAGTGATGATGACGATTTTGAATCGTTCGTTGCGGTATTTGAAGACGACGCGTACGCCATTGTTGTTGATGCTGTAACTAAGAAAGTAAATATTATCATGATTGCTGTCAAGAAACTACCACTGGTCATTCCTCATTTCCTCCTATAGTATTTTCTTTATTTAAGCCTCTTGTTATTTCAGATTTGCTATTGCCACAAATGTATAGACTAGCAAAATAGTTATGACCTTTCTACGCCTGTCACGTTTGACGCAGATTTACATCTTTTGTACCAAAATGTTGACATTATTTAATCGAAGTTCTCAATTTTTTGAGTAGAATGACAGAACGTACGGCCTAATTCTAACTGACTCCAGGACGGAAATTTCAGTAAGGGAAACCGTCTGGATAATAAAATAAAATAAAATACAGCATAAGAAATAAGGTTATTGATTGATGGCCTTCATAGTACTAGAAGGTTCTTCCTTTTTGTATTTTTCTTAAGCTTTCGAGCACGGATCTCAGTTGCTTCGGCGAAGGATCCGCGTCCTTAATTTGTTTCATGCTTAACATGATTTGCTTTAACCCTTCATAGACTTCTTTATCCTCAATAGTGTTTACGAGTACTTCTGCCCCAAATGGTTTCTGCATTAATTCTACAACCTGCTTCAGTTGTTTAATTGAATCATCCAAAGTTTGTTCTACATACGCAGAAGCAAATATTATCCTCTGTTTTGGACTCATTGCGAGGATTTCCTCTGCGACTTGCATTCCGTCTTTCCGTGGCATCATGTAATCCAAGATAACAGCATCAAAGGCAGTACCTGTGCTCTCTCGTTTTTCTAACTCTGTCTGTTTTCCTTTCAATTCAGTTCTATATATTTCTAAGCACTCTTCCCCATTTTTAGCGAGCGTAACCTCATGGTTTCTGGCTTCTAAGGCATCCTTATATGATTCAGAAACAGCAATGTCATCTTCAGCAATGAGAATCCTCATAATGCAACTATTGGTACAGTACTACCGAGGTTGGATATTAAGACTTGTATATGATTTTCTGTCGCATAATCCGATATAGATTTGCACATAAATATTCAAAAGAGTGTTCATCTGTGTGGGAATCAAGGTGAATCTTTACAAAGAGCGTCCTATCTTTGATAGAATGACGAAATTGCTCTCCCCATATCTTCTTCAAATTTTCTCAACAATCTATGGAAACTATCCTCGAGCTCCTTTACCCTTTTCTCTGTTTCTATCTTAAATGATTCAATGTCAATGGCGCCATAGGCATGATAGTAACCTCCTTCCTTCAGTGTCTTTGTTTCTTTAGTACAAATTCCTAAGCCTACCAACTTCTGCAAAGACCTAAAAACAGAACTTTTATCCCTATCTACTTTTTTTGCAAGCTCTTCTAAAGTCATAGACTTTTTATTCTTAATTAGAATGAACAGCAGATCCAATTCCAACGGTGACAAATCATATAGGTAGATAAAAAGGTCCTTAACTGTGGAATTCACACGTGTAATAGTTTTGATCGGAGAAGTTGGCAATGCTTCCAATAATTAGCTTCTGCACATTTAAAGGTATTGGATAGTTTTGGTGTGTAATGAGTGGTTTTGGGTGGATATACCAAAATCTATTAATATGGCGTTGTTCTTATTAATTTATCGTGGCGAGATCGGAATATCAACGGAAGTTCATATCTGATCCTGAGCGGCACGAAGGCTTGCTAGCAAATATTCTTAAAGCAATAGCCGACGACAAGTCGTTAGTTCTTTTCAATACCATCGCTAATGCAGGCGGAAATACTGACATTCTTATCAGAAGGTTAGGTCTAACTAGGAAACAGTATTACTCTAGAATCTCTGCCTTGTTAAAAGCTGGCTTGATAAGCAGAAAGAACAGCCAGTACCACCTTACGTCATTTGGTAGGATAGTCTATGACGCACAATTGATGATTGGAAGGGCAGCTAACACAATTTGGAAACTAAAGGCCATTGATTCTCTTGAAGAAGAACACAAGCTTCCAGTAGATGAACGGAACAAGATAATTAATACGTTAATAGACAATCAAGATATCATAAAGATCCTTGTAAAACAGTCTTGAACTATCTATGAGTATAAATGACCAATATAACGTGGGCTAAGACTGATAATTCAGCCGTACAGCTTGAAGATACTACAATTAGAAGAAAATTACATCTGTTCGCTGAAGAAAGAGATCCTTGGCTTAGAAAAAAAGTGGGTCTAAATAAATATTGAAAATATTGATCGCCGAAGATGACATAGATATTGCATTATTCTACAAGGTTGTGTTAGAAGCCAGAAACCATCATGTTGTGAGTACGGACAATGGCGAAGATTGTCTTACTATTTATCGACAAGAATTTGCAAATTTTACTTCGCGAATCAGATCTACTGCCAGTGATAACAAACAACAACAACCGTTCGACGCTGTAATCTTAGATTATAAGATGCCTGGGATAAACGGCATTGAAGTTGCAAAAGAAATCATCAAAATTAACCCAAGACAGAGAATAATTATTTCTTCTGCCCATTCAAGAGAAGCTCTTTTTCATTCAAGAAAAGAGCTAGAAAAGCTTGTAGAACTTGTGCAAAAACCTTTCGATCTTCACACATTAATTGATACATTAGAGAATAGATTATTTTACTCGGAGTTACAAAGGCTCAATCAAGATGAAGCTATTTCACAAGAATTTAATCATGTTAGGCACAAATAAAGTACTGACCTCTCAAGGCTGAATGAAATAGATAAAGTCCATATTGACTACTCCAACAATCCAACTACAATAAACAAATAGCCAAGTCAGCTGCACCATAAAAGAAACAACAAAGAAACCGCCAGCCGATTCTTTTAGTAGTTCTATAGAGAAGGGTTTCTTGAAACACTGTACCATCCGCTGAGAAGGCTTTCTGAATATCTTCCTCACTTGCTGGGGGCTGGAAGCTGTAGAGATTCTGTTCTTTCTCCTACCCAACATCTCATTTTTCCAGAACTAGAGTATCATCCGTTGAGTTCTGGCGTACCTAAATCTACGAACGTGACATCATTTTAATTTCATTCCTTACTTATTAATTCCAGACCCTAACCCACTGATAGTCTCCAGATAAGCTGATACAATTTCGGCGATTTCTAGGTTATCATCAATATGAGAACTTCAATTTGAGGTTTCATTCTGCCCTTGGCTACTACAGATTGTAAACTTGAATGCGGCGCCATTAGTGTAGACATCATCAATCCATATCTTGCCACCATGAGCTTCAACTATACCTCTGGATATTGCGAGTCCAAGTCCTGTACCGCCATGTTTTCTAGTAACGCTTGTATCGACTTGATAGAATTTATCGAAGAGCTTATGCCTCTCCTCTGGCGTAATACCAATACCATTATCTTCTACTGTAAAAATAAATTCTGAGTTTGCACTCCGCCCTTTCTCCACCCTAATCATTATTCTCCCGCCTCTGTCAGGAACAAAATCGACTGAATTTTTTACCAAATTCGAAAGAACTTGCTCAATTCTTTTTGGATCGCAGAAAACACTATCTTCCTTTGTAGTTCTAATATCTGATTTGAGTTCAATTTGCTTTTCGATAGTAATTGGTGTCAAGTCCAAAATTGTTCTATTTATCAATTCTGCAATATCAACATCATATTTTGATAGGGTTAGCTTGCCAATATCTAGTTTGTAAACATCTAATACATCTCCAACTAGTGCTTCAAGCTTTTCTA
The DNA here is from genome assembly GCA_933226995.1 of Candidatus Nitrosopolaris rasttigaisensis. GTDB lineage: Archaea > Thermoproteota > Nitrososphaeria > Nitrososphaerales > Nitrososphaeraceae > Nitrosopolaris > Nitrosopolaris rasttigaisensis. The sequence goes on from CAKOFP010000201.1 coordinate 7,031, forward strand.
TACTTCTCGAAACTATTTGCATCGCTTTCTTCTGTTTGGCATTTAGAACGCCAAGTGAGGTTGTCTTGAGAAACATTTCTGAATAAACCTTTATGGGAACAATTGGTGTCTTTAATTCATGACTGACCATTGAAATGAATTCCTCTTTTGCTTTCTCACTTTCCTTGAGGGTACCATAAGCCTTTGCTAGCTCCTGCTCTTTTGCTCTCAACTCTTGGTTAGCTTTTTCTAACCCTTCTGTTTGTAACCGCAAATTCCTATCTCTTGTTTGTATGCTTTCTCTCATATTGTCTAGGTGGTGGGCCAAATCTCCAATCTCATCGTCGGCTGTAGCTTTTATGTTGAGATCAAGCTCGCCTTTAGAGATCTTATCGGCAGCTTCTTTGAGTTCTGTTATGGGTTTTGAAATAGTTCTCGCAGCAAAGAATGCAGCAATTATTGCAACAGACAAGACTAGAATCGTTGCTAATATGAAACTATTTCTTAAGTCTAATACTGGATTAAATGCCTGTTCTGTAGCTTGCGCAGTAATCAAAAACCATGCGCTCCCTGGGTAGTCTAAATAACCCTTATCTTTTGAAGCAACAAATAGTGCATCTCCTTGACCATTAATATTAGTAGCTATAAGACTTTCAATCGAATTACTAGAATTCTTTATCTTTGCAAATATTGGTAGTTGATTCAAACTTTTTTGCAAATTAGAATTATTATAAGAAGTAGAATACATGATCGAACCATTATTGGATACGAGATTTATTTCAGTATGTGGCAACGTGGTCCCAGTTTGTAGTATTTGACTTATTTTGCTAAGTGGGAACTCGAGAAGTAAAACTCCATAGATGTTGCCGTTTGTAGCATATAGCGGTCCTGCGACACGGATTACATAGTGATTTAAAGGTTTGTTCGAAATCACTGGTATCTTGTCATAGTAAATGACCCCTCTAACTGCACTTTTAAAGAATGATTCGTGTGAACGATCGGTACCAATGATACTGGCATTTGAGGTATCAACTATTTCTTTACCATTGTTATCAAATATAGCTGCAAGATCGTAAGTATGTCTATCTATATGTAGAACTGATTTCAAATATTCCAATTTTTTCTCGGTCGGAATAGATTCTGATAATATAACATTATTACGATCGGTAAGAAACTTAATGTCTGAAATTCGGTCAAACATAGTCTCGGCTATCTTATTCATGGTACTAGCAGTATTGTCCTGTAAATGTTTTCTAATTTCAGATATCATCCCTGTTGAAAATGAGTTTAGTGAAATGATAGACGTTACAAGTAAAGTGACTATAACTAATGAAACCATTATTATAAATAGCTTCGATTTTATTTCCATTCTCACATAAACCTACTATCTAAATCGGGTTTAGAATATCCGATTGTGGGATAGATCTTTGCAAATAATATAATACCACTTTGTTTAAACCTATTTCCGTTCATGGGAATTTCGATGTCAATATTTCCGTTCATGGGAATATACAAATATTGGGAATTTCGATGTCAATATTTCCGTTCATGGGAATATACAAATATGAGAGTAGCCTTATTAGAGAGTATTATGGCAGTACGGATGGCAAGGGGACTGCATGGAATGCTTGTTATCGAAATCACTTTGATATCTTTGATGATATCCAAATTCAAAAGGGTGTAATGCTCTTGGAACACGTTGGTTATCATAATGAGGCACATGTTTTAAGCGTACTGGATATTATTCGAATTTCGGGTTTTAGGCCGGTCAGTGATGTCATCGATACTAGAGAACAGTGTGGAGATTAGATTGCTATCTTATCGGAAGTATGTAAATGACCCCTGGCGAACGATACTCATATTGGTCGGATCCTTAGTAGTATCAAATTCTTTGATTATCCTTTCAAGCGAAGATACACGAGATTTCTTTACTAATTGGACCATAAACACGGCAGCCGCTACCGCGTTGTCATTGTCTATCATAACAGTAGTTACTGCCTACAAACACAGGATAGATAGATTTTTTGTTCGGGCGTATATCATTTTTACTGTAGGATTAGCCGTCTGGCTTGTTGCAGAAGTCACTTGGAGTTATTATCAACTTGTATTGGATATTGGTACTCCATTTCCGTCTTCTGCTGATGCATTTTGGTTAAGCGGTTACGGATTTTTTACTTATTTTATGTTTAGAATATACAACCTCTTAAGTAAAGGAAATGAAAAATTGTTAGTGGTTCTTGTATCATTAGCTGCCGCGATTATCTTAGGCTATATACTTAATCTCACTTTTGGTATCGCAGATTTATTGTCTGCTCAAGAAGGTAGCCTAGCATGGCTGATCAGTATTGCGTATCCAATATTGGATGGAATCTTGCTCATTCCTGCCGTTCTAATTTTGTGGGTATTACGGGGTA
>CAKOFP010000202.1 GCA_933226995.1 Candidatus Nitrosopolaris rasttigaisensis
AATCAGGCCAGTGTATCTTAAGCCTGTTTGGATCGATGATGCCCCTGCCTTCCATTCGTCTATTCCAATCTATTACTTCGGCTGCGCCTACAAGTACCTTCTTGGGATCACAACCACGAAGAGCGCATGTTCCGCCAAATGGCCTAGAATCAACTACTGCAACACTCCATCCTGCAGAATGACATTTCCAAGCCACTGTCGATGCTGCTACTCCTGTCCCTATTACTATAAGATCAAAGGTCTTTGTATCAGACATAAACATCAATACAATATGATAATTAATAATAAGTTGTTTTTGTGCCGACATCACCCTCTTGCCCTCTATTAAGATATACGACATAATTCTTGTAATTGCTTGCAAGAAACAACAAGAAGGACAAGCCATGAATAGAGGTATTTTCGGAATACTTCACGTTAAATTGGCAAAACGGTGGACACGAATTAATTTTAGAAGAGATCAGAATAGCTAAAGATTGGCTGTTACATGTCCTTTCTTCCATGAACAGCTAATTAAGCGATTCCTAAAACTTCCACTTGGATATTTCGTAACCAACCCCTTCTGGCTAATCTTCAAAGCAAGACGTTGCTTCGCTACGAGATCCGAGATTTTATTATTAAAGCCGTAATATGCATGTCTTGCTTCGTTTATCAAAATGTTAGAACAGTTGCTTCATTCGCATTTACTTTATGATCAATTATCATATTTCCTCGATCCCCTTTGATTTCCCGTTACCGCAATCTTATCGGGTGGAATTTCTTGGATTAGCAATGATAGTAAGGGAAAATAAAAAGAATGGATTATAGCTTTTGGAACTGTTGTTGCGCACTGTAGATTCAATTCCAAGTTTTAGCGGCATTGATCTTGAATTCTGTAAGACTGTAGCGGCGTCAGCTGATGCCTTTGGATACGACTCCAGCTATTACAACGATTCGGCTTTGATTGGGCGATGATGTGAACGAGTACTCTTCTAGTTGTCTAAATCGTAGTGATACACCCCGTAACACTTGCAGACGCTTTTTATCCGCGTGAGATAGTACCTATTACCGCTATCATCATTAAGGTTGTCCATACCTAGACCGAGCTTAGCGATTTATATGGTACTCATTTTTCCACTTCCTTACTAAATGTCATTGCAGTCGCTATTGCCAGGAATATATAACTGATTTTGATTAGTTGCAGCATGCATGCCTTCTCCAAATCCTAGCTGCGTCTTGCGACTTGGTTGAAGTGGAGAAAGTTCTCATCTTTATCCAGACGGAACAGAAACAACTTGGCGAGAGCTGGGAAAATAATCTTCAGTTAATTGTCGAAGACTGATGGGTCCAGTCAGCCGGCACCCAGCAGGTCTTCCTCAGACAGTCTAGAAAGGAGAAACTATAGATTGTTGAGCTCTTTGTAATATGTCTCGCTTGGCATGTGTTTTTATCTTCGTATTGTTCATCTTTATATTGCTAGCCAATAACGCCAGTGGGCTAGTTTGTGTGTGGTCGCGCTCACCAACTGTATTCAAATTAGGTCGGTCGGAGTGCGGACACACACATTAAGATAAGACAACATACGTTTCGGTAACAGGTGTTGTATCACGATACTAGTTCTTCTTGCTTAGCATTATTGTATCCTGAACTTTTGAAGAGGGCGATATGATCGTTGGGGAACGCGAGTTCGTACCGATTAAAATCTAAATGTTTTTGGCAGCTTCTGGTTCTTGCCTTTCTTCTCTTTGTCTATTACAGATTAATAATTCGTGCTCTCGTTTCTTCTCATATTCATCGCTAGTTGGTCTAATTCAAGATGTTTTTCTTCAACTCGCACACTATTCATTGAATATCACTCAAGAAGCCTGTTTTGCTTTGGTTAGATTCTCCAAAGGATCACTGTTAGCATCCATATCTGCACGAATTCGGCTGCTGTCCTTACTACGCTAGTAACTTGCTAACTTTAATAGGTAAAAGGTCGTTTACCACATTGCAACGTGAATAGTCATACTTTAATTATTGGAGATTCAGCCTCTATGACTGAGATTGATTCTGGATCGATTCATTTAGTCGTTACTTCTCCACCTTATTGGAATCTAAAAAAGTATGGACAAGAAAGGTTAGGGTCGAATCAATCTTATGCAAAATACTTGTACGAAATCCAACGCGTTCTTAAAGAGGTGAAAAGAGTAATGGCACCAGGCAGATTTGTTGCAATCAATGTTGGGACTGCAGTGTCAAATAACGGAATGAAACCTATTAATGCGGATGTCGTAAGATTAATGGAGGATCTCAATTTTACTTTTAAGAAAGAGATTATTTGGATTAAGCCAAAGGGTACACAGGGTTTGTGGCAACGCGGCGTAACTAAATTCCTCAAAAATGAGCCATACCCTTGTTTCTTCAGTTTGAATATAATGCACGAGTATATCCTAATATTTGAAAATGAAGGTCAAATGCAGATATGCTTTAAGCCTGAACACAGATTACCAGAAGATTTCATTAAGAAAGTTTCATGGAGTGTCTGGGACATGGGGGTATCGTATACCAAAGGACATCCTGCACCATTTCCTGATGAACTGCCATATAGATTGATAAAATTATACACACTTCCAGACGAGACTGTTCTTGATCCGTTTGGAGGTAGCGGGACAACTATGAAAGTAGCCAGAAACTTGAACCGAAATTCTATTGTTTATGAGATCAATCCTGAATATATTGAGCTGATTAAGCAGAATGTAAAATGGGAAGAAACGCTTGATCTAGACAGAAAATATGAAATTAAGATCAGAAAACCTATCACAAACTGAATTAACAAAAATAAAGCATCTTTGTGCTTTAGATTGGGAATTAATAACTGCTCACACTGCATACTACACACATGGATATCATCCATATTCAGCAAAATACATTCCTCAAATTCCGAATAGATTGATATCCATCTTTAGTGAAAAGAATGATCTTATACTTGATAATTTTGTTGGGAGCGGAACGACCTTGGTCGAATCGAAAGTATTGGGTAGAAATGCAATTGGTGTCGATATTAATCCACTGGCATGTTTAATATCAAAGGTCAAAACGACAGTTATAAAAAAA
>CAKOFP010000203.1 GCA_933226995.1 Candidatus Nitrosopolaris rasttigaisensis
CCAAAGTTTGTATACAGCGAGCGGCGTCTTCCATCGAGAATCAGCCTTATTTGGATCTTTAACTAACTAGCGCACTAATGCACTAAATGAATAATCGTGAGCCAACAAGCGCAACGACGGCCCCTAAAGTTTTTTGTCATCTTTAAGAGTGCTCAATGTTAATCGAATACGAATTGCTAAAAATTTCTGGCGCCTTGTAGATTTGTTCTTTTTCAAGCATAATAATAGATATTTTCTCGCGATTTGGATCGACGATGATTCGACACCTCTGTGATTGTTGCCCGATATGAAAATGATGTTCAAAAGTGACAGGCAGAGAATTATGTCTTAGTGATTCAGGGATATGTGGTTCGAATTGAATCCTATTTTCAAGCATATTCAAGCGCATTCCTAGCATCATCTCTTGCATTGCATAAGCATACATTCCGACAGACCAAGCTTGAAGGATACAAGAGTTAAAGGGCTCAGGTCGGTCGCCTCTATATGTTTCTGCATACATACCGTTTTCAGAAAGTATACGTTGTGCCATAGATTCGATGTAATAAAGTGCCTGTTCTAGCCTGTTGATCTTAATCTCACTAATTGCGGCCCAACCCGTTACAAGCGGCCATACCGCACCATCATGATAAAGACTCGGATGATATTTTGGATCTAGGCTGCTCAGTGTTCTTACTCCCCAAGAGGTGGTTAGGTCATTCTTCTCGATTCTTGTAAGGACAGAGTGAGCTTTGATTCGATCTCCTATCGATTCTGTAAGTAACATGACGAGTGCATTTGGTCTAATACTTGAATCCTTTGTACCATCCCTTCTTATCGTATCATAATAAAAACCGTCCTTGTTATTCCAATATTCTCTCTCTACTTTGGCTCTGAGCTGATCAGCACATCGACTCCATCGCTCTTGATTATAATTATCATCCACAATCATCGCTAACTCGCTTCCAATTTTCAAACTTTCGCAGAACAATGCCTGGACGTCATTTGCGCTTTTTCTTCTATCAATATGATCCATCCAAGTAGAATCCTGAATTGGTAATTTTTCGGCGACACCAGTAAATCCGTTTTCGACTAACCCATCTCTATCTACATCTTTTAAAAATCCCCAATTGACAAGATCAACGATCTGTTTCCAGCGGTTTTTTAGGTAATTTATATCTCCGGTCGCCAACACATATTCACGTATCGCCCAAGGAAAAAGAAATGTAGAATCAGCTGATCCGAAAGTGCTATCATGAAGAAATGATTTACCGCTAATTATCATCGGCAACTCTCCTTTCATTGCAAGCTTCGAGGTTTTTCTTGCTTGGTGAAGTAGAAAATTTTCGATTACTGCAATAACAAAACGGTAATCTCCGATAGCCAAGTAACCTCTCAATGACCAACCTGTATCCCTAGCCCAATAATTAGGAAACCTTGGCAGTCCTGCGCAAATACCTGGGCCTAGTCCGTCGTATTCTGCCTTTAAGTATTCCATGCTCGTTTTTGCTTTTTCGAATGCCTTAACTAGTTTTAAAATAGTAGAGTGCTGATGCGGAATTTGACTCGAAGATGCAACATTTAAAGTAGAACAAGAGATCGATTTGAAATGATTTTGCGTACTTTCCAGCAGTTGTCTATAGTTATCCCTGATATACCGGTATTCCTTTAAACAATCTTCAGAACTGGTAAATCCACCGGCGGCCACTAGTGCAAGCTCTCTGGTGTTGCCTGCTTCAATATCAAGATCATACGAAATCTCCAAATCGTTATCAAAGGAATCCATTAACACCCTCGATGGTCTCATGTTCTTCGGCGCGACTCCAATTGTTCCGTAGAAATGCGCAAGATTTTTCTTGGCTGCAGTTTGGATTTGTAAGCAATTGTCTCTCGTAAGTAGCTTGGAAAAGTTACTCTGGGATATTGCGGCCAAGCCATAGCTGGTAATGTTGCCGTCAACTACGAAGTGTATACGAATCTTCCGTCTTGATTTTTCCGTTTTCTTCTTTAAACTTAATTTTGTATAATCAGCCTCTCGATCTAACAACTCCAATTTCATAACAAATCCTTTGTTATCAACGGGGACGAATAGTGTCCTCTTTACTTGCAAACCTGCCACTTCGTGCCTCGTGGTGAGAAATCCATTCTCATGCCTAGAAGATACCACGAAATTTGGCAGTCTCTTACGGACTCCATCATCCATAGATATTTCCACTAAGATCCTACCGAACGCCCTAGCTGGTGGCACGTACAATCCCCCATTGTCATATCTTGTTCCCATCCAAGACCAATTAGCCGAAAGCGAAGCATTCGATGAACATACTATATATGCTTGTTTGCCAGACAGAATTAACGGAGTTGAGAAGTTTTTGAAAATCGTATCCTCATTTGATGTGTTAGATTCAGAATCATCCATCATGTTGGAGGGAATAAAAATTCTCTCCTTACGATTGCTCAAGTAATCGTTAAAAGTAAAAGGTATTATGATCTGTTCAAATCCTTCCAGTTTACTCAAAATGACAATCTTATGTTTACTTTGTTCTTCCAAGCCACCATCTTTTATTATTAGGAATCTTGCGCTTTGAAATGGCTTAAATGGAATGGGGCGGTCTTCCGATAATGTGGCTGCATTGACCACATCCTCTGAAGTTGCGATGAAAATTGATTTTTTTGGAACTGGAATTTCATCCACGTAGATATCCAGGGATACTATATTACCACCTAGCGGAACAGGTGGATTTAGCAAAGAGAAAATAAATCCATCAAATTTATTATCTCCATTCACTATCGTTGCATTTTTTAAACTACCATCAATATATGAAAGAACCGTATGTGTTTTGTCGAGTGTCCTAACCATTTAGCGCACCTAGGAGTTTAATCTTCTATTCTTGAACAAGGCTCAATCTAAATCCTAAATTATTGAAAAGTAAGAACGCGTAGATAAAATCATCTAAAATTATCAAATCCGATAGATGAATTTTTCCTTTTAAGAAAGGAATCACATTTAGTGTTCTAGCTTAAGGTATTTTAATATTCATCCGCTATTTACACAGCATCCCGGTTCTTTCTGCTCGAAAAGATAGACAGGTCTCGTATTGATAAAAATACCCTAATGAAAGTTCCAGTGGGTTCATTGCGTTGTTGAGATGGACGTGGGCGTCTTCTTTCATATGGCCGATGCGTTACTGGAGCGGAGGCAGCCTGCCGGTACCACCAGAGGCACAAGGCCCCTTCTCAAGCCCTACAAGATCCACCACGTAGACGTGTTAGCATGGCTACCCCGCCTTAGGGTTGCTCCCTCCCGGACCTCACCCATTTCGACGATTCACAGTCAAAACTACGCCTTCGCGTGGTGCGCTGCTCATAACCATCCGACACGGCATGATTTCATTTCAGCAAGGCAAGCGGGTACCTCACACCTCTGGATTTACCCAGCAGTTACTGATCCCAGCATAAAGCCGATTTCTGATGTGGGGTACGGCTAACACCCCGATCCTCCCTGCCTCCGTGTATAACATTGCTATGGCTCATTATATTTGCTTACCCCTTTTTGATCAATAGGACGCAAATGATCAAGGAATGTGCCGATAGTGGGGGACGTACTCGCCGAACCTATGAATTTGATTACTTGTTCTTTGCTAGGACTTGAAGGGTCTTGCAAACGGAACAAATGCTGCCGGTAGAATTCCGTCCGCAAACCAAGCATTCTTTAGAGTGTGATAAAGGTCCCATATACGAAGTCTTGAACATCTTCGAGATTTTTGTCATCGAGTTGTAAGCGTTATACTTTATCCCTGCGTGTCCTGTTTCGAGCTTATTGAGAAATTCACGAATATCGGTTCTGATGCTTTCATGCATATACGGACATTCTTCGGACTGAAATGGGATCTCTCTTAGTACAGCATAGAATACAATTTCGTGCTCGTAAATCTCTACAAACGGTTTTACCTTTCTGAGACTATTGGGACCATATTGAACTGGTTCTGGATACATCCAACCGATTCTCTCAGTGTCACCTGATAGAAGGTTAATCATGAAAGTTTGTAGCTGGTCATCGAGATTGTGTGCAGTCGCGACGACATTCGCACCCACGGATTCTGCCATCATGTCTATTGCTCTCCTACGGAATGTGCCGCACATAGAACAGGAAGTCATTTTTTCAGATGGTCTCTGCTGCATTGCTTGGTCCATGCCCAACCCAAAAAGATCCTCATAGCTTGAAATTTTCGTTTCAACTTTGATCTGGGAGCAAAAATCTTTTACAATTTGTAATGATTCATCTCGGTAATTATGTATACCCTCGTCAACCGTGATAGCGACCAACTTTGTGCGGTTATGTTCTTCAAAGAATTTCTTTAACACGTATAGAAGGGCCAAACTGTCTTTGCCGCCAGAAACACCAACTGCAACCTTATCGCTATGACTAAGCATTGAAAATTTCTGCATAGTCTTGGCAGTTTTTTGTTCAATAGAAAGTAAAAAGCATTTTTTGCATAGGTATTCCCCAGAGTATACCCTATGATATACAGTTAACCCATTGTGACATTTAGTGCAAGTTTTCCTTGACAGGAGAAGCAGTTACAGAATCGAGGTTATTATTTCTTGGTCTTAAAAGTAGAAGAAAGGCGAATTGTTACCTGTATTTGGTAATCACAAGGCTTTTAAATCTATAGCAAAGGCATTTATGTCTCAACCTCGACTTGATTATGAGCGTGCAAATCAACGAAGACCTATTAGATGAGATTAATCTCAAGATATTAGATATATTGAGCAGAGATTCATCAACGCCATTTGTTGAAATTGCCAGGAAGATCGGAATCTCTGACGCAACGGTACATCTGAGAGTCAGGAGGATGATAGCTGCTCGAATTATCGGCAAGTTTACAATTTCTGTAAATAATAGTCGTCTGGGCTATGACCACCTCGCCTTTTTGGGTATAAACGTTGAACCTGGTTTTGCGGAAGAAGTTGTTCTTGGATTATCGAATGTGGAAGCTGTGTTAGAAATTCACGAAATGCATGGTAGGTTTGATCTTATACTAAAAATTCGCTCTAAAGATTTGGAGGAGTTGAGAGATATAGTTGTAAACAAGATACGTACTTTACCACATATTCTGGAAATAGAGCTAATGACTGTTTTAAAGTCGAGAAAAGAAGAACAAATGGTTCCTTTGAAAAGCGATATAGCAGAAAAAACCGAATCTGCAATCGCCTAGCCGTTAGAACGTGATTAATTTACTCACGATCTGCTCTGCCGCTATTGTTTTTGTTTTTCCTTCTTCGAGGTTTGCCACCAGTCTAGATAATCATCATGCAATTGCCTTCGTTTATTGACAGACTCATTTTCTGCCTTATCGCGTAATTCATCAATCTTTTCTCGGGGAGCAAATATTCCACAACTCTTGCAAAGAAAATTTTTACTATTAGGGTCAAATTTCAAATCACCGCCACACTCAGGACAGAAGTTTGCCAAATGTATTCTGGGTGTCAAGATCCTAATAAAAGCATTGTGCAGGAAGATGGAGTAGCATTGGATTGTTAACAATTCTCAAGGATATCATAGGGAAGGACTGCTATTGATTCAATTTTATATTTTCAGTAACTTATTCCCGGAACGTTCAACCTGATGCATGGACTTACATCGTCATTCCACCAATTAAAGTGGTCAGTTCGCCCGTCATTTGCCATGCACCAGGATAAGAACTTCAGTCACGCAAGAAATTAAAATGTTCGGTTTGTTACACATACTATTTTACTATCCGCATCAACCTTCACTTCCATTCCAGATCTCATAGCGAGAATAGACCCGGTATCAAGCTTATCCACAAGAGGTATATTTGAAATCGCGCACCCTGAAGCGGTGGTAATGTCTGCCTTGTTGGTACTTATTATCGCAGCCGGCGCCGCGCCGTTCATTTTCAACGAGTATATAACATATGCCCCTACACTACTTCCGATAGCCCCAGGAAAAACTAATACTGCACCTTTAACAGAGCTCCCAGACAATTGATGATGTGGGTCTTGTATGATGCCCTTCTCTGTGTCTATCATCGAAAGAAAATTAATTCGCTCTTCTGTAAGAAGTGCGTTTCCGATTCCATACCCCCCTACAATTTTTCTGCACTTGAAGCACGTTTTCAATTTTAGTCAGCACACTCCTTCATAATCGTCTTCAAGTCTTTCAGACATACTCCTATCCTGTTTGAATGATTTAGATAATACGCGGCCTTAACACTGTTTGTAATTACCGAATCAAAGTCAGCCTGCGTGATTAGGGGCGTGAGACATGTGCACGAGTCGCACATGAACTCTCCACCGGCATGTTCAATTCGATCGATCAAACCAAGGTGTTCCGCTTGAGTATGAATTGCTCTTGCACAGAAAATTATACAACGTTTCTTCAGCCTTTTTCCTTCAATCAAAGCTGCCAATAAACGTAGCTCATTCAATCCAAGCTGCGGACTGCCCAGAGCGATCAGGTCTCCATCTTCTGCTGTATTGAGCTCATCTTTAATTGTGAATACTTCTTCCTTGCCACACGAGATAACTTCTTGTTTCGTGCCCTCTTCTTTGGTGAA
>CAKOFP010000204.1 GCA_933226995.1 Candidatus Nitrosopolaris rasttigaisensis
GTCATAATATATATTCAAATTCTAGGAACCAGTCAGATCGTATTCCCTTTGATTGCGGTGTTAGTATGGAACAATTGTTAGAGAGCGTACTAAAAGAAAAGATTGACGTGCTTTTTGTTACTAACCATAATACGCTTAAGGGCTATCACGAGATACTTGATTACCAACAAAATCATAGAAAATATTATGACATTAGGATTTATCCTGCCGAAGAAATTACAGTAGAGAATGGAGGGCATGTACTTGCATACGGCATAAACAGAACCATTTCGCCGGGAATGACTCTAGAGGAAACCCTAGACGAAATAAAACGACAAAACGCAGTATCATGCGCAGCTCATCCTTTTGCAGTTTCAAATGGAATACGAGGAAAAGCGAGCCTATGCGATCTAATGGAGTCCTTTAATAGCAACAACGTGGACATCTTTTCCAACATCCTTGCAAGCAAATTCGCAGAATATCACAAAATGTTCACAATTGCAGGAAGCGATTCTCATGTCTGTTCTACCGTGGGTAGATGTCGAAACGCGATTGAATCGGAGAACAAAATCGATTCTGTTATTGACAATCTGCTTAAGGGAAGGTCCAAGATCCATAGCGCAAATTATGCAACTAAAAAGGAGCTTTATGAACATGCTTACTATGTTCTCTCCAGCTCTAGTGAAGCCTTAATGAATTATGTATTGGAATACCACCCTAAGACTTATCATATATTTAAATGGGCCTTGACTTCTTTTACTTCAAATCCTAACAGCAGATTTTGGTACACATTAGGGTCGTTCGCTCTCTATCTGACAAAGAGAGTTTCAAAGAAGGTAAACATGGGCGGATATACTCCTGAGATCTTCCAAGAGAGATCGTGGAAAAGACTAATTTCACTAGCACTCGTACCTTGAGTTGTTTGACTCGAGACCAGAATAAGCGTATTTTGTGAGTCCAATGATAACGGGTAAGAAAGCTCATTAAACGATACGGTTTTAATATGCAATAAAGACAGGAGAGGAGCCGTTTGGGATAAAAATCATCCTCATAGAACCTGGTGCCATAAAATCCAACTTTTTCAATAATTTAAAGATAGCATCAAAGGCACAAAGACCAGATTCTCCTTATACACAAATGATGCAGGATTCTCTTTCATACTGGAGAACGCTCCTCCGCCGGAAGAAGTGGCAAAAGTAATACTAAAGGCAGTTACCTCTGAACATCCAGTACTTAGATATGCAGTAGGCGATGATGCAAGAGCTATGCTTGTAGCAAAAAGAACTATGTCGGATGCAGAGTTTGGAAATTTAATGAAGAAGCAATTTCTGTCCCAATAACGACAGTCCAAATGTGACCTATACTGTCATAATAATAACGACGTGGTTGGTTGTAGTCGCAGTGTGTGCCCATCGAAACAATTACTATTCTTTTATAGAAATAATCAGTCTCCTCTTCGGGTATTGTTTCAATGCTTTAACTGTATCTGTATAGATCTGATAAATCGCATTAGCCGCATAATCATGTTTAGTAAGCGCGGCAGGCAACAAATTGAACGCATCATCGCACACTTAGGAGTTGTTCAGTGCTATACTTGTGATGACAATCTGAGTAGGGATCGTGGACGTGCTAGTTTAGCGGATGGTGGGAATATTTATGCTGGGAAAATGCTCATGATATCTAACCGCTCTTACATTTAGCTAAATGTATCACAGAACTTAATTAAGGTGGAATATATTCTATACTTAGTATTGGAAAAAATATATACCAAATAATCGAAGGAGTTGTAGCGACGTTCTTATGTTGAATGCAACAGCTGCACCATCAGCAAGAATGACTACGATGATTATATAATATGGCTGCAATTGGAAGGAAAAAAAGAATTTTAATTGTTGATGACGAACCTGATATCACTTTAGCTTTCAAGAAGATTTTAGAAGAGAATGGCTTCAAAGAGCAAGTAGACACTTATAATGAACCTCTTTTGGCATTACAGGATTTTAAAGCTGGAATATATGGCCTATTGATAATTGATGTTGGAATGCCAGTTATTGATGGCTTTAGACTCTATCAGCAAATGAAACAGTTAGATAATAAACCTAAAGTGCTCTTTGCTACAGCATTTTATGTCCATTATGATGTATTGAGAGGATACTTTCCAATTGAGGATGAGAATAATGAGATATAAGAAATATTAGGAGATACAGGGGGTCGATTTATTAGAAAACCAATCGACATGGAGGCTTTCATAAGACGAGTACGCTCGGAATTCAATTAGGATCTTTCTTGTGAGATTAGAAAGACGGTAGAAATAGTAGCTTTCTACCGTCCAGTGACAGAAAGCCGACCTATGATAAAGGCTCTAGTTTGCCGTAAAGCATCGGGTGTTTTCCATTTCTATTTGTCATTTCCGCTTTTGATTCATTTCTTAGGTGTGAATAAATATTGACGATTGAATTAAAGCATGCCAAAACGTGTAAGGTAACAATGTTAACTTACAACGTTAATCAAGTTCTTAATATTCTGTGATAGAATAATATATTGGAAAGGGTGAAAAAATAGGGCTGAGTTCAGTTAATAAACAGTTTTTTATTAATCAACTAGTTTGGATTGGAATATCTTTTGGCATAAGCATCATGATTTCAATGCTAATACCGTTTCCGATATCGCTAGTTGTCATTGTAGGAACCTTCTTGCTACTCAATTTCTATCTAAGACGAAGGATGATAGCAAGAATGGGTAGTGTCAAAGGTACCATCATGGGAGGGATGTTTAGCCCAACATCAACTGATGGTGGTTCACTGAAATATTATTGTATGAGCTGTGGGATGCAGCATAAGCAAGCCGCATGCCCTACGTGTGGTTCAAAAATGAAGAGGATAGGATTATGATTAGCATATTCAGACGCTGGAAACCAAAAGGACAAATGTTTAGTCTAAGGTGTTTCCAGTGCGGATCTGGTTTTCTTTCCAGCTTCAATCTTGAGGCACCAATTTGCGGCAAATGTATACAAAAAGCCAAGTCTTTGGATTCGACTGTGGACTATGAGAAGGTATGTAGCAAGTGTGGTAATAGAGGAGTAATTTATAGAAAGGAAATGTGCCATTCTTGTTATTTTGGATTTGAAAAGAAAGAAGAACCCCTACGATAGGATACATAGGTGGGTCACAGAGGTAGTAGCTCTGAATCCTATAAAATAATTGGTCTATGTTAATCAATTCAATAGAATTGATTGGAGCGAGCATATCTTCCAGAGCTCTTGAGTATACTATGATGGTGTAATCTCAGCTGATCGATTATTAATCGACAAGCTAGTACTAGGTCGTTCTACTTATTTCAATAAGTGCATCCATGGCATCATAAACTATAAACTAATACGTCACTCTTTTAAGTCCCAGAGTAGTTTGATGAGTTCTTCTTCAGTTGTTACAACATAATCTGAAAAATTTATAGACCATGGTGTCGGTACAGGATCTTTTGCTAACAAGACTATTTTTTTACCAGAATTCTTCGCAACAAACATTTCTATGGCGGCCCCATAACTTGGCATACATGCCAATACAACTAGAACGTCTGCTTTTTTTACGTATTCTAGATCATGATTAACTATTTGCCGAGACAATTCCTTTTTATTACGGAAATCCTTGATGTCAGAGTAATCCATACCTTTACTAACAATATGATCTACTGTATCAAAGCCCTCAGTATCCAAGAGAGTATAGAAACGTCTTATATTATCAATACCCCCATAACCTATTGAACCACAAACCATTATCAGCAATAATATTTAAAATGGAGAACTATGTAATAATATGATCTCTGCGTTGAGCTAGCTTTTGATGATGACGGGTTTTGTCCAGGATTTGTCCTAGTAGTGGCGATCACAAGCCAAAGACAAAATAGAGAAATGAGGTATATTGAGTTCTAGCTGCCCCTACAAATTTATGACCAAGAAAAAGGATTTTCTAGTATCTATAAAAATCCCTGAATCCGAATCTATATTTATCTATGGATACATAGCGAAGTATTAAGGCTCAATCGTTAGTTTGTTCTCAAACCTGTCAGCTCTCGTAAGTCTCCTTGCAGCATCACATATTAGCTTAGCTACATCCTTATCAATACCGAGATCCTCAGCTAAATCACTTGGCTGTATGCTTTGAAGTAAATCCAATGTAAAGCCATGATTGATTATTAGATCCTTCAAACCTGCTGGGATATCTAGTTGATTTATAAAACCGATGGCTGTATGCCGCCGTTTTATCCGCTGTAATGTAATATCTTTCGCTATCAGGTTGTGTCTTACGCTTTGTAGGGATTGAATATCTACTTCATTCTTATTATAAGCAGTACTCATTGATTACCTAGTTGTATAGTTGTTATATAATTGCATTACCAATAGCGATCTAAATAGAATACATACACTTTAGTGATCTATATTCGATAATTTTATGTTCCGACTAATTCTTAGGCAGAATGTACACAGAGAAGCGGCCATACCAGGAGGCCCCAGACAGAAGATAAATGCTGCTCGTTAGATAAAAATAATGGTGCTGGGAGCTGACCTTCAACTTACACCTGATTCTATATTGAGATCAATTGTTATTTCAAATGTCATATTCTAATAAATATCGTACACCAATCATGAAACAATGTCTACAAATATACCGGATAACCTGTTAAACCGTTGCTCATCCAATGGGTTCACTGTCTCAACTTCTCGAGGAACCGGAGAATATCAGTATAATCAATAGTAATCTGTGCGGCGTAACCGGCGTCATTGAAATGATTTTAGTTTAATATAGACGCAGCAGCATCAATCCTTCCCAACTGGGTTCAACATTAGGGAAAGTGTGTGCATGGGTAACGTCTTCTATTCTATAACACTTACGACATAGCCACCTGATATACTCCTTACAAATATTGCAAACTGCCATAGGAGTAAGACCATCATCACATGCTCTACAAGAGCGTTTGTTAGGCATTCCCTAACCTTCCCGTCTAAATAATACGGTAGAAAGAATATTGGTCTAAAGATTATTTGCTCTTGAAAATTTTATCTCCATTCCAACTTTGGATCTAACATCCAACTCGTTAACATCATCACTTGTAAGAGGAAGTACAGAAATATTTTCGCTTGAACAAATTGGACAAGAGTTTGTACCGTGCACATTTCCTTCTCCTGATCTAAGGATGGTTGCACTCCAAAAACAGGATTCACAAAGCGCAAACTGACAGTTTGTTGCATAAGGGCTTTTCACTTGAGGGCTAACTGGATAATACATTTCGTTGTTAACTTAGCAATATCTTTCATAAATCAATTGCCTAATGAAAGTTCATAGAATAACTGATTCTATATTGAGATATGCTGCTCTTAATACTTCATATCGGAAAAATTTTCTTCCTAGATTACTAGTTGAAAATACATCCCGCATCACTGGGTTGAGTGTTAATCTCAATAGCTGATCATTTACTCAATTGTCAACCTAAAATGACGCTATGGAGCCGTACCTTCAATTCGCTACATTTTTTTTTCACATAATGATGACTACAGATTCGCGCCCGGTGGATTGATATTTAGTGTGTTTACATCAAAACTGCAACAACCTTCTTTTAGTCTAAATTCTAAATAGTATGGTAAAGCTGAGCCAAGTCTCAAAAGATAGCAGAATAGTTGTAAAGTTGCTCCTTTAACGCGTTGGACAGGTAGTATTGACACATAGTCGTTAGATCATAGAAACAATAGATCTACAAATAATATTACGAGCAGCGTTTAATACTTGAAGATCGCACTTTTGTCACAAGAATGGTTATCATGAATATATATGACATTGAAACCATTCAACAACAAACGAAGTATCGAAACACGGTCGATATAATGGCGGTTATCTTAAGTATCGTAATTAGAGGAGAAGGAACCAAAAGAGGTATTGCGCATGGCGCTAATTTATCATTCTCAAAAGTGAAACAATACCTGTTGTTGTTATTAGATACCGATCTGCTAACAATAGAACAAGAAAAAGAATCAATTTATAAAATTACTCAGAAGGCTATACACTTCTTACACCTTACGAGCACCTAAATGAGATGATAAAATATCCTATGAAATGATATAAAAATTAATAGCTTGGTTAAATCGAGATAGATATATCTTCTTTCTCTTCACCTTATAAAATTAGCTTGACATTGTTGTAATGATGAAGTTACAATCACTTGCCAATAAAAGTAAAGCACGGTTCTGAATCAATGGGTGTGTACATGAACAATACGGACTATTACCAGGCGAATAAATCGCTAGTTCTCAGTTCTCACGGCTAAGTGCACAGGATTGGAACCTAAAC
>CAKOFP010000205.1 GCA_933226995.1 Candidatus Nitrosopolaris rasttigaisensis
GTATATAATAAATATCATATGACTCAATTTACTATAGATACTTTATCGAGGATAATGAGTTCATCTATAATGCTCGGAATTGATGCGGTCTTAATACGTTAAATACACACTTTTTGCGTTAAATATACACTTTTTGTATGTATATTCAAATACGCAAAGATACTTTATATGACATATTATATTTATCCCTACATAATTAATTAGTTGAATTTCATGACGACATCCATACGTAAGATAATGATGAAAATGGAACAAACTCTATCTCACAATAAACTAGCTAGACTCACTGCACTCAAAGGGTTACAAGCCGAGGAGCAACAGGATCCCTTCAAAATACTTATTGGAACTATTCTATCAGCCAGGACAAGAGATGAAATTACAACAAAAGTTGTTAACAACTTATTTAGAAAATTCAAAAATGCTAGAGAACTTGCTAGAGCAGATATAGAAGAAATTAAAGCAATAATTTACAGCATTGGTTTTTACAATATCAAAGCTAAGCGGATAAAGGACGTTTCGCAATTAATAGTCGAACGTTTTAATGGGGAAGTTCCAGACGATATGCAGAAGCTTCTCGAATTACCAGGTGTCGGAAGGAAGACAGCAAACTGTGTTTTGGTATATGGGTTTAAGAAGGCTGCAATTCCGGTTGATATTCATGTTCACAGGATTTCAAACAGACTAGGACTTGTTAATACTTCAAGTCCCGAAAAAACTGAAATTGAGCTTAGTCGAATTCTTGCTAAGAAATATTGGTTAAAAGTGAATGATACTTTTGTTATGTATGGTCAGAATATTTGCCTTCCGATAAAACCACATTGTAAACTATGTAAATTAAAGGAGGTTTGCAAATTTTACCACACTACAGTTCTTCCTATTCAGAAGAAATCTTCTTTTTTTGAAAACAAGCAATCCATAGAAAAGCCGACCTAAACCGAGGTGGCGCTTGGGTACGCTTTGACGGCAATCGCGGGGGGAGTGGCAGAAACCTATTGGTCGCTAAAGGCCGCATTTATCCCACTGAACAGCATCGGCCTTGTGATTGCTGTCGCAAGGATTCGTATGCCCTACACAATTTTGAAAGAAAAATTGAACAAGCAGAGGTGTATGGACTACTATTCGGTTGATTAGTTGTTCATAATCTTATATCATCTTTCTATCTCATTCCTGTCAAGTCAGTGAGTTTGCCCCAACTACGTCAATGTTGAGAGCGCATTAAGCACTAACGACATAAACCAGCTGTTTTAGAAAAAGCCATTCGAAATTCATAAAGCCTAGCTACTATTTAAGATCGCCATTTCCTTTCGAAGTTCAAGACGGCTCCAATAAGTGGTCCAAATGGGAAGCTTAGTCAGGTGATGTTCAATATCGATTCGAGTACCGAACGGACGCGGAGTAGAGATGCATACGCGTTCTAAGCTCAATCGAAAAGCGTGAAATCCTTTACATTTGATTAAAACGAATTAGGCAACAACCCCAATACTGCAGAAGGCGTGAGGTTTACTATTGTCACAATGATGTGTTCTGTTCTTGTTGTGGTATGGTATTAAGAGGTTCACCTGCCGACGCGTTTGCGGCTTTTCGTCGTCAGCTTGCTCTTCTTTGTGTCATTAGTAAATATCAAAATAATGGTTAATAAGTAGTTAAAGCAAATAATTTTTGAGAATAATACGGAAAATGAAAGGAAAACCTATGTAGTGTTTGGTGTTGATAATGTAATCAATGCAGAATTAAAGTTTTTTGCTAATTCAAAGAAAAGAATTGATACCTGTATGAACTACACACGACCATCATTAGCCGTCATACTTGAACCAATAAAGAAAGCTTTTCTTGATGCAAAAGGTAGAGGTGTAAAGCTTAGATACCTTACTGAAATTACTCATGATAATATAGCTGCTTGCAAAGAGCTTATGACAATAGTAGATGAGCTACGACATTTAGATGGAATAAAAGGCAATTTTATGGTAAGTGAGACAGAATATCTTGCCCCTGTAATTTTATTTGAGAAAGGGAAGATAGCATCACAGATTATTTGCAGTAATGTAAAGGAAATTTTAGATCAACACCGGTATATGTTTGATACTCTTTGGAGCAAGGCAATCTCAGCGCAGCAGAGAGTCAGAGAGATTGACGAAGGAATAGTCAGCTACGAAACAAAAGTATTAGAAGAAGATGAGAAAAAGATAAAGGGATTCAAAGGATATCTTGAAAATTCTAATCAGCTTTCAGTCTGTACTCAAGATAATAGACTACAGTTTGTTTATAATAATTTCTTTAAGGTCATCGAAAAGATTCTGGATAAATCTAAAAATGGAGAACATAAGGGAATTAGATGGCTTACTTCTATCAAGGATAAAGATAGTGCCAACTTAGCTAAAATATTTCTAGATTATGGAGTAGTTATACGTCATATTAATCAAATACCCATAAGCTTTGGTGTTTCAGATAAAGAAGTAGTTGGTTCAATAGCAAATACAGAAGGTACTGAAATGGCAAAGACACTTTTTGTCAGCAATGAACTTCTTTATGTAGAGCATTTTAATAGCTTATTTGAAGAATTATGGAAAAATGGTATTGATGCCAAAGATAGAATAAGAGAAATTGAAGAAGGAATACTACCTGTCAAAACTAAAATATTGAAGGATGAAAATGAAATAATCAATGAAATAAGACGGCTAAACAACAGAGCAAGTAGATTATCGATTTGTTCAGCATTTGGTGGAATGCAAATGAGTTACAAGTATCTTTTTGATACATATAAAAAAATTGTAGAAGGCGAAGGAATGAGATGTATAGTCAATATAGACAAAAAAGATAGTCTAGATTTAATCAAAGTATTTCTAAATGCAGGAATCCAGGTAAGGCATGTAAAAAATATGCCACCAATGAATTTCGGCGTTTCAGATAAAGAATTAGCAGCCACGATAGAAAAGATGGAAGGTGGTAAGATTAGTCAGAGTTTCCTGATTAGTAATGAGCCTCTCTATATCAACCACTTTAATTCTTTGTTTGACGAGATATGGAAAAATGGAATTGATGCCAAAGGGAGAATAAAAGCGATCGAAGAAGGAGCTGACTCAGAAGGAATAGA
>CAKOFP010000206.1 GCA_933226995.1 Candidatus Nitrosopolaris rasttigaisensis
GGGACGTCTATTCCTCTTGCAGCTATGTCTGTAGCAACCAGAATGTCTTCATTTCCCTTCTTAAACCTGTACATTGCGATATCTCTCTGTTTTTGAGAAAGATCACCGTGAATTGTTATTGCTTTGAATCCTTCCTGTTTCAATTCCGCTGCGAGTCTCTGTGTCCTATGCTTCGTGGCGGCAAAAACTATAGTCTGTTTATGATCCCTTTTTCTAATAAAGTTACAGAGATGCTTAAATTTGTCATTCTCATGGACAATCAAATAAGATTGATCGATTGTATCTAGACTCAGCTCCTCTTCATTTAATCTGATCTCTTGAGGTTCTTTCATGTAGTCTTGGGCTAGTCTTAAAATCTCGGGTGGCATGGTCGCAGAAAAAAGACACGTCTGCCTATCTTCACTTACATAAAACAAGATGAACTTTATATCATCGATGAAGCCCATGTCCAACATCCTGTCGGCTTCGTCAAGCACTACAAACCTCACATCGTCTAGCTGGATTGAACCGCGTTTTAGGTGGTCAATCAACCTGCCAGGAGTTGCAACCACTATTTGGACTCCCCTCTTTAATTGATCCAGTTGGAGGTTTATGCTTTGTCCACCGTATATGGATGCTGCTTTAATGTTGATATATTTTGCAAACTTATTGATTTCAGTGGTTATCTGAACTGCTAACTCTCTGGTCGGTGCTACTATCAGGGCTTGTACTGGCCCGTTGCGCTTTAATTTGCTCAATATTGGTAAAGAGAAAGCCGCTGTCTTACCTGTTCCCGTGTGTGCCTGGCCTATAACATCGATACCTTTTAAAATAAATGGTATGGCTGTCTCTTGAATAGGAAAGGGCATGTCAAATCCGTTTTCATCGAGAGATCTAACTATCTCCGTACTCATCCCTAACTCTTTAAAAGTTTTCAATTTCTTAGTCCTCTTACATGTGTTATTACAAAAGTCACGGAAGACGCGAGAAGCAATTTTCTATTTACTTAACAGATCCGCCGTATTTCTCTTGCTCGCATTTTGTATAAATAACACAAATATAAGGTATACGGAGATAAATAATTTACCGCTGTACAAGTAACCAGATGTTAAGAGTAAGTGACTTTCTTATCTGATTGTAGCCAAACTAATTCATGACTTTGAGCGCCAGATATATTATCTGATTGTATATACATGAAATGTTTTAGGGTTACAGTATGAGTAGGCCAACAGCAGGGGTTTTTCTAAGCTTTCGTTGGAATAGGCAGCTCGGAAGCGTATAAGACAGTCAAATATGACGATAATAATACGATATATTACGATAAAAAGATGATAATTTTTTTCTTTGGATATGGTTTGTGACCTATCTACATGGAGATTCCGCAAAGTAACTTAACAAATACGAAATACTAATACGATTGTTTCGCATTAGAGATTGTATACACAAATGATGATTGAAGGCGACGATTTATCCGAGAAGAAATTGCGTGGCTCTGGCGGTCACGTTTTTGCGAAAGTAACTGACGAGGAACAAAAGAAGGGCAACCTTGGAGGCCCTGATCTGTTTCTTGCAGGAGTGGGTAGACTGAATGATGATAGGTTTTCAAAATATTATTGTAACAAATGCGAAAAAGAGTTTCAGGGTTCTCCAACTATTAATTATGAAAAACCTAATGAAGACCTCGGTGAAGGGGTCACTTTAATTGAAAAAGGGGAGTACAGGTGCACGGGATGCAACAATACGATAGCTCAATACCGCAAATTCAATTCTCCTGAAGAGCCAACAAATACATCAGCTACAATAAAACAGCTACAAGCACAACGACGAGCTACGGGTTCTAATAATGATAAAAAGGGCACAGCCGCTTACGGGCAAGAATCAATGAGCGAGATTGATAGCACTAGTCCTCAAGCACCAATAACAAAGGGAGTAGGACCAGAGGCAGCCGCGACGACAACAGCAACAACAGAAGCTGCACGGGCAGGATTCATTTCAATTCAATCTTTAGTTGGCATGACTGCATATGATAGCGAGGCTATGTTAGTGGGCAGGGTTTTAGAAATTGGACTACGCAAGTCGCCAAGTGAAAACATGGATATTAGTTTAAAAATCTCCAAGGATGAGAATAGCTACAAGAATTTTGAGACTGTGGTGACAGAAGAAGTTTTGTGGAAGAATATTTCGAAAATTGGAGACATCGTACTCCTCGGCGAAAGAATGCGTACTTCTGCCACGAATAGTCCCTCCCAATGTGCATCATGTGGCTACCAGAACGAAGAGGTTGCCGTTTTCTGTGAAGAATGCGGAAAGAAGTTGGGTTAACTCCGTAGGCTTATTCTAACATCAACTGTCCGAACTCCTTTGCCTTCTTCTAATACCAGCAGCGGATTTATGTCAAATTCTTCGATCTCAGGAAATTCGGTCACCAATTGAGAAAGGCGCTGCAGGCTATCTATTATGGCTGCAAGATCCGAAGGTTTTTCCCCCCTGACACCCTTCAACAGGTTAAGTGTTTTTATTGAGTGAACCATTCGACTGGCCTCGCTCTCATCTATAGGAGCCAGTCTAAAGACAACATCTCTAAGAACTTCTACATAAATTCCACCCAGACCGAACATAACAAGTGGACCGAATATTGGATCCTGTTTGGCACCAAGGATTATTTCTTTGCCAGATCTTACCATCTCCTGAACTAGTACTCCTTTGATGTTCGCGTCTGGTTTGTACGTTTTCGTATTCTGCAATATAGTATTAAATGCTGTCCGCACTTGTTCATCATTTGCAAGCCCAACTTTGACCCCTCCTGCGTCAGACTTGTGGATAATATCTTGAGATGCGATCTTCATTACGACCGGATAGCCGATACTGTTAGCAGCGTCTACACAGAGCTCTGCGCTATCCGCGAGAACGGTTTTTGGAGTAGTGAAACCATATGCTGCCAGGACTTCATAACCTTCCTCTTCAACCAAGTTCTTTCTCCCATACTTCCGCATATTATCAAAAAGTGTCCTTACTTTTTTCTTATCTGCGTTGAATACCTTTGGTTTACCGGTGGGTCTTTTTAACCAATCTCTGAAGCGATACATTCCTTCGAGAGTTTGGATAGCAGATTCAGCGTATATGAAGTGTGGAATCCCTCCCTCGGAGAGAATTTCCTTATTTTTAGTACCCTCTGCAAGCCCCATTAATGCAGCAAGCATTGTCTTCCCACTACCTTTTGATGTCTTAACGATTATTCTAGCCAGATCGTCATAATCTAAAGTAGCTGAGGGCGTACACATCGTAACTATCGATCCGACGCTCGGATTTGATATCACTTCAACAAGAACTTTCTCAAACCGGTTAAAGTCGGCATCTCCCACTATATCTATTGGATTTCTTGCCGACCCATGTGGCGGTATTACGTTAGCAATTGCTTCTCTCGATGAGGATATATCTGCCATCTTCAAGCCGTACTTTGAGCACGCATCAGTAGAGATGATGGCAGGGCCACCAGCATTGGAAACTATTACAACCCCGCCTTGCTCGGGAGGCGTGGGTTGTTTTGAAAATGCAGTGGAAATTTCAAAAAGCTCTTGCATGGTGTCTACTCTAATTACGCGAGATTGAACGAAAAGGGCATCGTAAATTTCATCAGGGCCCATGAGTGCACCGGTGTGGGAGATCGCGGCCTTTGCCCCTTCAGGAGTTCGACCCGCTTTGAGCACTATGATCGGTTTCTTGTTTTCCATTGTGATTCTCTTTGCAATTTCCATAAATCGCCTTCCGTCGTGAATGTCTTCAAGATACATCACTATAACTTTGGTATCGGCATCGTCAGCTAATAATTCGAGAATATCATTTTCATCCATATCCACTTTGTTCCCCATACTTATCACTTTTGAGAAGCCGATTCCTTGTTCTATCGCGTCTTCCACGGTCGCTGCACAAATTGCGCCACTCTGAGATAGAAGGGCTATTCCACCATACCTCGGGGTAATTTTTAAAAATGTTAGATTCATAATATTGCTTTCAGATAGGCTCATAATTCCGAGACAATTTGGACCTATGATTCGAGTTCCATAGCTTTTCGCAAGTGACCCAATATCTTTTTCTAACCTTGCACCCTGTTCATCGACTTCTTTAAATCCAGCAGTCACAATAATTGCACCCTTAATCTTTTTTTTGCCTATATCTTCCATTACGGCAGGCACAATTTTGTTAGGAGTTGCAACCACAGCGAGATCGATGTCTTCTGGCACATCGAGGACAGATCTGTAAGCCTTGATACCCAATACCGTAGCACTGGAAGGATTGATCGGATAGATTTTTCCTTTGTAGCCATTCACTATGTTTGAAAATATAGCATTCCCGACTCCTGCCTTCTCAGACGCACCGATAACAGCGATGGATTGCGGAGAAAGAAAAACCCGCTTCTCGTCCCTAGTCAATGACGACGACGAAGACATATAGAAAATAGAAAAAAGACACGATGGTTATAAATGCATGTTGCTCTACTGAGCCTAATTGGCTATAATATCGATACATATGGGTGTAGATAAACGAGCTAGAAGGCATTTAACTTGATTCTGTAAAGCTGCAGACCCTTGAACGAGAGTGTTAGTGCCGCGGTGGACTCTGAAATGAAAGGCCTCATTTCTGACCTTCAAACCTTAATCAGACAACCCAGTATTTCAGCAAAAAAGCAGGGCTTGAGTGAATGTGCTAGATTAGTATCCCAAATTATGGTCAAAGCAGGAATAAACTCGGAAGTGTTGAATCTCGATCGTGACTCAAATCAGAATCAAGAGGCTATCGCTCCAATAGTTTACGGTGAAGCTAAATCGAAGATGAATCCGGACGCGAAGACCCTATTGTTTTATAACCATTATGATGTCCAACCAGAAGAGCCTGTAGAATTCTGGGATACAGATCCATTTAGTGGTAAGGTGGAGGGTAATTATATCTACGGGCGAGGCTCTGCAGACGATAAAGGCGAGCTAATAACCCGTATTAAGGCTGTAGAGTATTTTCTAAAAAAAACAGGTGATGTACCCTGTAATATAAAATTCATCGTAGAGGGTGAAGAGGAAATTGGGAGCGTGAACATAGAGAAGTACCTTTCTAAATACAGACAGAAACTTGCAGCCGACGGGGTAATTTGGGAATTCGGATATGTTGACGAAAAAAATAAACCAATTATAAGCCTTGGGATGAAGGGGCTACTTTATGTGGAGCTA
>CAKOFP010000207.1 GCA_933226995.1 Candidatus Nitrosopolaris rasttigaisensis
GGTAAGGAATATGAAGTAAACATTACAGAAATCAGTAGATAAGGAGATGGTACCTGTTTATCCTTTAGTGATAAGATAAAAATTGCTTATACTATTCCAATTCTATTCAAGTACTAAATCTATTTTTCCATATTATGTCCAACTGCGATCCATATTCAGACAATACAAAAAGCCTAATTCAAAGCGTAACCCACAGCTATCATAAACTTTAATTCTTCAACATTGATGTTAAATCAAGATAGTTTCTCCATATAGAAAGACAAACCTCTCTGATCATAGTCTAACCGACCAGTCATCTATGCTCCGCTTCATCGAAGGTAATTGGGGCTTGTAACGAATGGGAACGTGACCCTGAAAGCTGGATGTACAATGATATTGACTGTCAGTTTGCAATTTGCGAAACATTTTTTTGAACTGCGACCGTTTTCAAATCTGCAGAACAACACAGTGAGAAGGCTATCTTTCACACTTGTCCTATATGTGCAGGTAGCAATATTTCTGTAATTACTATTGCAACTGAAATATTCAGGAAATAGGTGGTAGACAAAATGTCCGGCATGTTTCGGACATTACTGAGATCAATAGGATTTCATTGCACTGGTCAACTATTCATAGCATTAGGTCAAAACATCTGAAATCTGAACTTTTATAGCCCCTTAGTTAGTTGACAGAATATTATGGTTGCAAGCAGGGATGATAATACTACCTTATGTCATCATTGTAAAAATATGCCAGCAGAGATATTTCAAGAAGATGGTGATTATTGTTTGGACTGCTGGCAAGAACGAGTATACCCTCTTCAATAGAGTAATATGTTCAGCCAATTTTCTGTAAGCTACTAATCAACATACGTACTGAACATCGTGATATCAGTTGTTAATAACATTCTGTGCGAACTGCTTTCTTCGTTATGTATTGTAACTTTATTATTACAACGATCTCACACGAACTTTATAGGTTGAAAGAAGAAGACATATTCAGAGAGAATTGCATCTAGTAAGTAGCCACATCATCGAGTGGCCTGTTAATGTTGTCTATTTATAAGATACTATAGTGCCTTTATTGTAGTTTGAGAATTCGAGAATCACTCCGGTTACTCGATTATAATCAAATAAGTAAACCTCGTTTGCAGAAAGTGGCATTCGTTCTATTGTACTTTCTTTACAGGAAGGACATTCAATAACGCCAAAACTACTCTCATGTTAAGATATGATGCACACCAAAAGCATGAATTACATAATAAGAAATCTATTTTTTTGGATATCCTAGCAATAGGAGACGCTGCTGCTTTTTCATTACTAGGCATAGCCGTAGTAGCATGTAGAATAGTAGCTTCTAGCGAAGGGTAAATTATTTCAGCAAAAGACATTAAACACTGAGTACTTTTGTACTATAAAAATATTCTGTGATTTTTATCTTATGAATGAAACCAGTAGAAGATTCAGTAAGACGAATAATAGAAGTTCATAACTGACCAGAAATATCTCCTATTAAGCTCCGATTTACATATGAGAGATAACTTTTATTAGTTGGAGACATACGTAATGCCATACCGCAACAAGGACAGAACACACCATTGTGGCAATAAGAAAGCTTCTATGTTATCGTATAATAGTCATTGAATAGTTTATTCTTTTATTTTGACGTTATCCAAGTGGTGGAATTATCCAGTACAACCATTGTGGAGAAGCTACACCTGAAGAATAGATTATCAACGGGGTTGCAGTTATTGCTAGCAGGATTCCCGAAATAAGTCTTAGTTTGTCCAGTGGTATTCTTGCAAGAATATGTTTAGAGTTCACTGCAATTACGATAAACACTCCAATAGAAATTGCTGCTCCTATTAATGCACCGCTGATATCTATGAAAGTTAATGCAGCCAGTGCAGTTGCGTTTTCCGCAGACTCAAGCTTACAATCGTGATATATCCGTATTTGTGGATCTTTTCGTCAAATTCTCTCTGTTCATCTTCTTTTTGAATTGCTTCTTTGAACATTCTAGCGCCAAAGAAATACAGGGCTATTCCGAGTGCCAATTCAAGCCATCGCGTTGAAATTAATGCATCAGAGTAGAATAGTAAGAAAAACAGTATAACTGCAAATGATACCTTGAAGCGATAAGAGAATGATATCTCAAGCGACGAAGTATTCGTGCATAACAACAATTTTCCGTTCTATTTAGACCTTGAGCTAGTAATCAAAAATAGCCGAGCTCTTGTTGACTATTATAGGAGCAGTTCTTTATTTTTGTGAAAAAATATTGAAATGACATCTACTATCGAGAGTATATGATTTGCTTATGAATGATTCAAATGAAAAGACTTATAGACTTTAAATTCGGAAATGACATTCCTCTACCAATTAAGAAAATTTTACAAAACACTTTACAAATGAGCAAGATAGATCTTTTCCTTATGGACATCAGATCATTTGCCAAAAGGAACTTTCTGCGATAGAAGTGTCCTCGCAGAAGAGTTTACTATTCTTTTTTTTAGGCCTTTTGAGATATAACAAACACTTCGAATCACTCTACCCTTTCACAACAGGATTCATTCCACTTAATCCTAATCTCGCTTCAATTCCAAAAGATCCGTTGATGAAAATAATTCGAAAAGATGGTAGGATAAAGAACAAGGTACAAATCTAGTTAAATGAAGCTGTAAATTATCAGACTAAGACTTTGGATAAAATGAATGAGATTAACAAAGAAATCGATTTGTGTTGACCCTATCTGTTACAATAACCATAATCCACTAACTCTTCGCTGTCTCTCTTAGTAATCCTTCTTTTATCAATGTGGTTTTTAATGCTAGCAGCGGTTCTAATTCTTTGTGTAGCAACTTTACTTCATCTTTGTCTCTTTCCAACATATTATTACGTCGCCTAATCTCTTGATTCTCTAGCTTTAGCCGATTTTCTTCATTTATGGTGAGAGCATTGATGGCCTTGGAGTACTCCTCTAGCAATTTGACTTGTGATTTATCAGAATTCTTATCATAATATACCTCGTCTAATTCCACAGAATGGCCCATAAGCAGCTTTTTGAAGGAAGGGTGAACGTCAGAATTCATAAGTGCGGTATTGAAAAATTTCCTAAATCCATGAATTAGTGGAATTTCCTTTCTAGATTGTCCCATTGTTTGGTTTTCTTTTATGTGTTCTACCTCTCTTATTCCTGCTTGTATGAATTTTTCAGACAGAATCTTTGATATCGTTCCAAGCAATACCTGTCTTGGATACTTGATTTTGAATATATCGTCTTTATCGAATTGCTCTCTAATCAATGGTGTATTTGGTGCTATCTTCTCACCTGACCTTTCACGGTATGATAAGTATGAATCGACTGCAGTGCTGCATTCTGGAGTACAAAAAGTTATGTACTCTTCGGGCTCGCCCTCATAGATTGTAATCTGATATAATTTGATCTGTTTATCGTTTTCAATATTTACAGATCTAAAATTTCCCATTTTCAAGGTTGGTAATGCTCCTAATCTCATGCCTGTGGATGCAAACAATAAGACTATCACCTTTATTCTATCGTCACAGACTTCTAATAATCTACGGATTTGATTTGTGTTATATCCTATGTCTTTGTGTTTTTTTGTCCTTGCTCCTACAAATTTATTTATTTTCTTTTTGTTTATAACAACGTCATTCATCGTATAAAAATGTGAGATTGCACAAACAGCTGTAGAGATAAGAGAACGTGATCTTCCTTTGTTTTTCAGGTAAATGATATAGTCACTGGGATTTTCATTTAGTAGATTCCCTTCTACACTTTCTATGAATTGAGTAAATTTCTTAAAATTAGAGTCATATGTTTCTCTTGCTGCCTTAGTTCTTATTGACTCTAGGAAATTTCGATAATAATGCTGTTGTAGGTGCGTTTTTGTTGACGGGTCCAAAATAGATAGATAGTATTTATAGAGCGTAATATAAAAATGCACTTTAAACTCTTTTGAGATAACATTCAAACAAACGGGTCTAGACCCAGAGAAAAGCAGACAAACATAAAATAGAAATCCAAGTAATAAGTTCTTTTACTTTCTGTTTTGTGATGCTATATAATTACCAGCAGAAACAAACGTTCTATTAACTGGTTCCGAGATCGACAATTTACGCCTAGTTAAGCCTATTTATGCATATTAGAAACGCCTATACAATTGTTGGACATATTCCTTAATTATCACAACCCCCTAACAGTTATCAAATGGCTGATTGCCCCCTGTGCACAGGAGCGAGAGGTATCGATAAAAAAGAAGAATTTATTGAGCATTTAGATAGCCACCAAGAAATGGCGATGAACCATGACATGATGTTCAGAAAGTTTAAGGAATACGTATTAGCTCACGAAAACTTTACGGAATGAGACTAAAATACGGGATGTCATAGTTTAAATGTACTAATTGGTAATAGACATGACCCCAATGTTACTCAATTAGGGTACATTTGGCTAACCGTTTTGATGTGGTCGGTGTTATCATATTACAAGTATGGTTTAACTCTCCGTACTCCTTCACGGGATTTGCATTTTTCTTCCTGATATTCCACTTGCGATGATCTCAATTCCTAGTATTAACAGTGCTATTCCTAATATGAGAGACACAAGAATGGACACAAGAATTGTACCATAGAAAGGAGATGCCATTATTAACCCGGATAAAGCAATAGCTATAACCCCTGCACCGATGCTAAATCCTCTTGCCCAACCACGACTTTTTTTGTCTACTACTCCACGTACTATACGTGCGATACCAACAAACAGTAAAGCAATTGCCAATAAAATTATCACGAACACAGCTGTATGGACAGGATATCCTACAGCTATAGAACCAAAGATGAGAGCGAGGACGCCAAGTCCTACGGTACCCCACCGTGATTTGTTCGCGCCCAGCCCAAATATTCCAGTTATGATTTCAAATATTCCAAGAATGATCAAGATTATACCTAGTATGTATATTATTGAGAACAGTGTTATCCCTGGATGTACTATAACTAATATTGATAATATGACGGCTATGGCACCTAGGCCAATTTGCACTGCCCGCATCCAGCCGGGAGATCTTGATTCGTTCATTGCATAATATGATAATAACATCTATACAAATAAATGAAAAATGATTTCTTAATTCGTCTTACATTGGATGTTAGAC
>CAKOFP010000208.1 GCA_933226995.1 Candidatus Nitrosopolaris rasttigaisensis
ATTGTCCAGTGTGACCATTAAAGTATACTCGATGTGATTCGATAATTTTGTAAATCAGATTTGAAATTTGAAGAGTTTAGAGTAAGACAGACAAAGCACACAAATCACACATTGGCATCGACAAAGATGTTTGAATATCTGCTCTACTCTGCGATTGGATCTGTTGGCACATTCTTAGTACTCCAGATAGGATGGCACCTTACATCATGTAGTTTATATGACACTGAATGAACTGAATTCGTAAATAATTTTTTAGTATGACGCCAGATTAATGAGATCGCTTTTGACTATCTAGTGCAGATATTTTTTCTGGGCAATCCTCTTTCTATGAGAAACGGAAGTTTGTTTTCAAGCATCGCACGGATGGTTGCGTCTATAGAAAAATTTTCGAAATATTTGCCAATAGCTCAAAACATCGATAAATAACACAAGGTTCAGTAAAACCACAAAAACTGGATGATAAGAGAGAGGATGATGTTCGGATATATTCTAGATGTGTAATGCATTTAGAATAATCATTAGTATGAAGGGTACCACCATACACAAGACCGAAAAAGTAGGAATTTCTTGCCGAGATAAATAATGGATGAGGTCGAAGGAGCATTCGGGGATGTAGCGTTATCCCTTAGCGCCTAGCCCTTTCAAATCGTAATTGTATAAGATACGACTATCCTCCATTGCTAGTACATGTGTTGATAAGGATCTGCTTAATGTGTGTGTCCGCACTCCAACCAAAGATAGTAGTCGGCAAACCGAATACAGATGGCGCGTGCGACGACACACATCATAACTAATAAACAAATTCTTGTTATATTGATTGAGGTACAGTGGACTAAATGATATACAGATAGTTAAAAGTGAAAATTCTAATCAGTACGATATTAAAATTTGACGTGAGGTATTGTGAAGATTGAGTATTATTGTTCATAGGACTCTTGTGACAAGATCATTACTAAGACGCATCAACCTCATATCGATAAACTTCTCACTTATACAAACGTACCTCAAATCTATTATAATATTATCAGTGAATAGATGTTGAAGGTATATGAAAAAAACAATTCTGAAAAAAATGACTTTCGCCATAGTTACGGTTGCAGCTCTTGCCGCATTGGTAATATCTCAGAATGGAGTATATAGCCAAAATGCGCTCGCTGCTACAAAGGATACTTCGAATGGTCATGACTCAGACTGTAACCAAGCTGGTCCAGGTCACGTTGATCAAAATCAACCGTGCAATGGTTCTGGAGACAAGGGTAGCGACAATTCTAACGAACAATAGAGATGAAAATACATTGGCAATCCAGTAATGTCGATACACCCACTATTTTTTGAATTTGCCATTTGATTATGATGTGACATACTAATGGTTCTAGGTTTTTTATACCTCTACTTTCATTATAAATGCCTAGCTCCTACTGAAGCTGATATTCCAGCGGCTCTAATGAAGCTGATATTCCAGCGGCTCTAATGAAGCTGATACATCCTGGACAATCTAACTGCATCAAAGATGTCATTGCAACTTGTAGCTCCTTTGTCCAATTTTCCTTCGTGGTCCACAGCTGTTCTTACCGAAGTTGTCAACCCTCGAATCCTGCAATAAAGGCATCTTCTAACAGCATCTTGGTATGACCTATCATGGCTTTTCCGAATTGAATGGTTTGTTGGATTGTGGGGAATGAGTTTGAAGGAAATGCCAATAGGGTTATTCGGTTCATCCAAGACAATCCTGGTTGCCATTTGCGGCAGATCAAGAAGGAGTTGAAATTATCTCTTTGAACGGTCCAGTATCATTTAGATAGACTAGAGAAAATGGGTACCCTTACATCCAGTAGATATGGTTCGTACAAGTGTTACTTCCCTAGTGGAGTTTTCAGAGAAAGTCAAAAAGACCTATTGCAAATATTAAATCATGAAACTACAAGAGAAATACTCATGTTTATTATTGAACAAAACAATCCGACACAGACAGATATTGTAAACAAAGTTGGAATATCGAATGCAAGCATAAATTGGCATATTAAGAAGCTAATTAGTTTAAAAGTGATAAATGAGCTAAAAGAAGGAAAGTACAAAAGATATCAAATACATAGTAATCCGAGATATATTTTGGCATTATTGAAGAATTATTATCCCAGCATATGGGACACCTGGAGCACCAGATTGATTGAATTATTTCTATCGCTATCCAGTAAGGAGGAAAAATAGATATGGAGATCGCATTTATCGTTGGAAAGTTGCTTCTTCCTGATATTGAAGGATCATCTACAACAATAGAAAATATACTCAGACTAGGGATTGGAGCATTTTCCATTATTCTTTTAGCACTATCTATATCTGCTTATAGAAAATCCGGCCTCAAAAAAATAGCTTACGCTGCTACAGCATTTGCTCTGTTTGCAATACAGTTATTTTTTGGAATTCTAGAGGGTACTGTCAAATCACGTGAAACTGTATATGTCAACATAATATCTTACGCAATGATCCTTACTATTCTTATTCTATTCTTTTTAGCCATAGTCAAAAGGAAATAAAAATGAGTGTCTTCAACAAAATTGAACCAACAACCTATTCTTACCTATGTCTTTTGAATCAGTAAAAATATTTTCGTTATTGGTTGTTGTAGTTTGAATTAAATGAAGTGGATTATTTGATGTACGCCAACAACAGCATATTAGACAATAACATCAAGTCTTTGGACATTAAATGGTTTCTGACGGTGTTTACACCCATTAAAAACCAACATTTATATCTGTCTTTAATTTCCTTAGCTTTAGACAATTAAAATGGTAGACAGTAAATCCAAAGATGATGCCACCACAACACCAAGACCAACTGGTGACGTAAGCAAGCTATACGATACGGTTAACGAGAACTTCGTTAAGACAGTAGACGAGTTGGCAAAAGTTCAGCCAAAATATGGACAATCAATCCATAATACAATTTTAGCTCAAATACATACAATAAAGAATGTTATCCATAATACAATTTTAGCTCAAAAGCAGTTGGCAAGTGGCTGGAATTTTCCAGTAGCATACACTGAAGAATTTGTAAAGGAATCAGACGAAATCACCAAGAACATACTCAACGCAATTGATGTGAATAACGAGATGGCGGTGAAGTCACTTGATGCAATAACAGAAAACTTCAAAACCTTTAATCGAACAATTGATTCATTTACAGAATTCAACATCAATACTGCTAAAACTTGGAATTCACTCTACAGTGCACAACAACAACAATTCCTAAAGCAATAATTCATTCTTTTTGTCTTCCCTTTGTCTATCGCAGCTTCACCTTGGTAGACAACATCGGTTGCTGTCAGGTCATAACGGCAGACAAATTTATTCCTATCTTCACAAACCAATTTATTGAAAAGTTTGTTCAAAATGCTGAGCCTGCTCTTAATAATTATCGCTAACTCTTCAGAGTGTGCTTGCCAAGCAAGTATAAGCTTGGCTGGCTAAAGTCAGAATTTTGAAGCCCAGACAAATATCCAGCTATAGCCCAATTGGAAGTGAGTCTTACAGCTTGTACTTTTCTAGTCTAACTAACTGTCGTTATCTAATCCTACTCTTCACAGATCAGTCCTTGGATCGAGATGTCCTCTTTTCTCTCCGGCATTTTCCACTTCGGCGTGTCTATGCTTACTGGTTGTACTGGTGATACTACTATTATTAGTAGAGTTGGTAAGACTGCTTGTTGCGTTGCTCGCAGTAGAGTGGCTGTGATGATGATGTGTGTTTGTCTTGGAAGAGGCCAAAGTAGTTGTGCTTAAAAAAGCTGATGTTGTAATGGCGATCGCCAGAATGGCTAGTACAGAAAATATTCTTATCTTTGTATTCATTGTATCGCTATATTAAATATATCCTTTATACGAAGTTAGTTTAATTTCATTATAACTAAGTTTTAGGCAATTTTGTCACGCGCACGGTTTCTGTAGCACACCCCAGAAGACTAAAGGTCGCTAATTGCTGTGCTGTTCAGCGTTATTGGTTTCGCAAACGCATGTATAAAAACAAAGAACGTATTTCAGCCAATAATATGTCTTTTATTTTGCTATATTTTTCCTCCTTTTCTTATGATTGCCATGAAGAATAGCAACAATATAACGAATCCGGATATCGATAATGCAAGTTCTATGGTAATTGATTGTGTTTCTGGAATAATGAAGTCTAGCCTAGCTATTATTGTTCTAATAGAAAATAATCCAAAGGCTGCAGAAACAAAAAGTAGTCTTCTTGTCTTTGCGTTTCTGTAAGCTATCAGTGACAATACAACCAGAAATGCTGCAAATATTCCAGTTCCGTAGTCAAACAAATCAACGATTTCTAGTTCTCGAGGATCGTGTATTTGGCTTACAACAAAATTTACTACAAACAATAACACATTTTCTAGCAACATTATTTTTCATCCTCTTCCTTAGTATACTCAGGATCTTCATTTTGTTCGAGTTTGTTAGCTGTACCTGAAGATACCAAAAGCTCCAAGAACAGTTCTGCGAGTCTACTCGCCAGATTGTTCCAAACGCTTGGATGATAAGCTTTCAAATTAGATGCAAGACTCCTTAGGATTTCCTCTTTGATAGAGTACCTTACAACTTTCCATTCACGTGCGCTCTTAGCTATTCCGGCTTCTATCAGCTTAGACATGTGCCAGTTGATTGTTGGAGCTGAAAAATGTTTGAAATTTGCAATATATCCCTGCGTTGAATTAGGATGTTCAATCAAATAAACCAAAATGTCTCTGGAGGTTTCCTGTCTCAAAAATGCCAAGATTATTTCAGATGTCGCATCATGTATTGCCACCGGATAATATCGTCTATACAGACCGATCCTTCTGGACTTGATTTGCCCAGATTTCTCCAGTATATCAAGATGATATTGAGTGTCACCCATGGCTAATCCCACGTCCTTGACAATTTTTCGAAGGTGAGACCCTGGACTATTTTGAATGTACTTATACAATCTGATCTTGTTATTTTCTGATTTATCAAACCCTCTCTCATCTTTACTATTGTTAGCATCATCATTATCTGCGGCGTCAGGCAATCATTTTCTTTCTCCTTATCCTTATCGCATTCAATAGGTGGCATTAAACTAATTAACATATACAAGCTATTGATGTTTTTGTTACAGCACCTTTACAGAAAGGAAACGGATTTGCGTGTCTTTCTCTCCCTCTAGTATACGGGGTTATAATACACGTAGGTTGTATCTGATTTAGTTATGGCATACACTTCTCTAAACGTCTTGCTAGAAATATGCATCATAAGGCTAATAGTGAAGGTATCAAATAGCCAATTGTACGACTAAATTTTAATAGATGTAACTTATAGTATAAATTGAAATGTCAAACAATAAAACAACCACAATGCTTGTTGTAGTTGTAGCAGCATTCGCAGCAGTAGGAGCATTAACAGCACTAGGTACCTTTGTTACTACCCCAGGTACCTTTGGGTTGGGAAGCTTTGCTACTCCAGCATTCGCATCATATGGAGACAGCCAACACGACAGGCAACAATTAGTAACTACTCCTATCTTTTTTGAAAATCCGCAAGAAATTGTATTCTGCTGCAAATTCAGCTCTTAACTCGCCCAACCAATAGCGGTCTGATTAAATAGTAATAAAGAAACATCCCTTTTGCTATTGGCTCGCAAAATTTATTACGGTATTATACGTCCTTTATTACGTACTATACGGTAACATATGTTTCAATGGCTCATGGACGTCCGCTTCTGCAATATTTCTGCTCAGAGTGTAGCACACTTCTGACGGAGACAGACAAGTCTATTGATTTTATACGATCGTCTGAAGAATGCCCAAAATGTGGTTGTGTACTTTCAGAGAGTTTAAAAAGAGCGCTGACACCACAACAAGATAATAGTAATCCAACAGCATCGCTATTATTTCCACCAAAATTCCATACTGCTTCTAGATTAAGATTTGATATTGAAAAAATAGATTCTATTTTGAAACTTGGAATGGGCGAATGCATATGCTTAGTCGGAAACCATTCAAAAATTCTTATCGAAAGACTGTGTATTAGCGCTTTACTACCAGAGAGCTATGGTGGATTTGGTTCTCCTAACGTAATAATTATTGATGCTGGAAACAGTTCAGATATTTATAGCTGTGTGAATTTCGCGCGCCAATATGGACTTGATATCAAAGATATCTTGAAGAGAATAATTGTAAGTAGGCCTTTCACAATTTATCAATTAGCAAATTTAGTCACTTATGAATTACCAAACATCGTTCGTAAATTTGATACCAAGATCATTATTATTTCAGATATACTTCGTATGTTCTTAGAGGACCCGCAAGTGAGAGTTAGTGAAAGTAGGCGATTGATAAAAGAAATTACAACTTCAATACGACAACTCTCAACCAATACATCAGTTATTGTAAACTTACGCTGTGATCCGCCTTCTGCGTACTCTCAAATGCTTTTACCAAGTATTGATAAATGTATACAAATTACAAACGGTGAATCCGACAACCGCCTTTTTGTCCAAGTAAACAATCGAAATACTAGCCACAAAAAAGAAGATTGCAAAATCATACAATTGCAACGGCGAGATCTGGAAATAATTCCTCAGAGATAATACTACAACTAATTCTTTGGTAATAAATGACTGCTATTAGTGGATGAGTCGGATGTTTCTATTGATAGAAACCAGGCAATCATTGGATAAAAACAATAGATGGTCACGCTCTCATTTAGTGACTACCCCAATCATGAATCTATGTATTACCGGATGGTGAGGCAGCGAGTGCACAATTTTTC
This sequence comes from Candidatus Nitrosopolaris rasttigaisensis, assembly GCA_933226995.1. Classification (GTDB taxonomy): domain Archaea; phylum Thermoproteota; class Nitrososphaeria; order Nitrososphaerales; family Nitrososphaeraceae; genus Nitrosopolaris; species Nitrosopolaris rasttigaisensis. The sequence goes on from CAKOFP010000208.1 coordinate 6,791, forward strand.
ACGATACCGATGGGATGAAAAGTATACTGTTCTATTTACTGATGTTAGTATCAAGCTTTCTTTGTGGTAAGTTTCATCTATTCTAGTGTAGGATTTGCAGAAAGTAGCAATCCCCGTTCTAGCAAGTATTAATTAATTTACATATACCCCTCGTCGCAGAAAGCTTGCGGAATGGCCGGAAGTGTATGAAAGACCAGGCAGCACATTAATGTATACTTTTTCTCCTGCTTCAATGGTAGTTGTTTTTTCAGGTAATAGTAGGTAACCATTTGCTTTACTCAAAACACTCATCATTGCTGTCTCACCTGTTATGGGAGTTGCCTTAACATTACCCTCTTTTGAGCACCAGGCACTAACGTAAGCTATTTTTGTGAAATTCTTAAATTTTTTGCGTGCCTCCCACTTTTCTGTTAATATCCCCGCTATTCTCAGTCCATTAAATTCTGGCAGACCTGACA
>CAKOFP010000209.1 GCA_933226995.1 Candidatus Nitrosopolaris rasttigaisensis
GGTTATATGTGTTGGATATCTTAAAGAACAAATCATCGACTATATAGGAAGTGGAACTAGATTCGGGGTCAAAGTCGGCTATGCGGTAGAAGAAGAGCCTTTGGGGACAGGTGGTGCGCTTAAGAATGCTGAAAGCCTTTTAGGCGGGGTGAAAGAGGAAGGCTTCTTTATGGTAAATGGAGACATATTAACGGATCTTGATCCTAATAATTTGCTTGACAGCAATACCGCGTCATTAGCACTCGTTCCATTGAGGAGTCCTTATGGGGTTGTCGAAGTCGATGATCATTCTAACGTACTTGGTTTCCTGGAAAAGCCTATAATTAAAGATAAATGGATAAACGCTGGTGTTTATCATTTCACCAGAGAAGTGTTCCATTACCTGCCTGAAAATGGAAATATTGAAATCACAGCCTTACCAGAGATGGCGAAAAACAAAAAATTGCAGGGCATAAGATACGCAAAGTCATTCTGGCGTTCTATAGACTCCCACAAAGACATTGAAGAGGCAACAAAGGAATTGAAATCCGCGGTCAATGTCTAATGCAATCCGTAGAATAGGTTACAACCCAGGTAGTTTGTTATCGATGAAAGAAGTTCTTTTATTCTCAAAACTTGCCGATCGCACCATGGATGTTGATTCCTTGTGGGTTCCCGAATCTTGGGGGCGTGAGGCGTTTTCCACACTAGGTGCCATATCACAGATAACCAATCGTGTAAGGATTGGGACATCAGTGGTTAGCGCATTTGCTAGGACGCCGGCGACTGTAGCAATGGCAGCAACTACGCTAGATCTGCTCTCAGATAATCGGACAGTCATAGGTTTAGGCGTAAGCACCGAAGCTATTGTCGAAAAGTGGCATGGGATAAAATTTTCAAAACCTCTTCAAAGAATGCAAGAATATGTTGAGTGCCTTCGTCAAATGATAACAGGGGAGAATGTTGATTATTCCGGGACATTTTTTAATGTTCAGAATTTCAAACTCTTATACAAACCCCCAAGACGCTTTATTCCTATCTTAATGGCAGCTCTAAACAAAAAAATGATAGCGCTGTCCTGTGCTATTGCCGATGGAGTCTTGTTATATTTACGACCATTAGAAGAGCTGAGGAGAACCGTTGCGCATATAAAATCCGCTACAAAAAATCTAGACAGACAGTTTGAAATTGCATGTGTCTTTATTGGGGCTGTATCAAATAAAGAACCCGAAAAAGCGCGCCAACGAGCAGCGAAGACGCTCGCCTTCTACATTGCGGTAGGCAAATACTACAATGAGTTTCTTTCTACCACTGGCTATCTTACAGAAGTCCACCGAATTACGGAAGAGTACAGGTTCAATGGACTGGACGCTGCTACGAAATATGTTTCTGAAGAAATGTTAGATTCCCTCACAATATCAGGTAATTCGGAGCAGTGCATACATTCTATTCGAAGATTTTACTCATGTGGAATTTCTTTGCCCATTATACAGGTCAACCCAGTCGGGGATGCAGAAACTTCTTTTAAGGAGATGCTCTCAACTTTTCACAGTGCGTAAAGTAGCGATAGCAGGTTATGCTACAACTAAATTTAGGCGAAAGTCAGAGATATCCTTGTTCGAGATCGCTTGTGAACCATGCCGGAACCTCCTAACAGAGTACGAGGTCTTAAAAAAAGAAATCGACGCGGTACTGTTCTCAAGTTGTTCAGTGGAGCAATATGGTTCCTCAATTATTTCCGAGATGTTAGGATTGAGTCCAAAAATCTCTCACCGGATAGATAATTTGTGCAACTCCGGAACAAATGCTATTGCTTGTGCCTTTTCCTATATTGCTTCAGGTCTCTGCGATTCGGTATTGGTTGTTGGAGCTGAAAAGATAAACACACCCGGTCGCAGGCTTAGTTGGGACATTACTAGAGGAGAATATAGCCTTCCCGTACATTGGGCTGCACTCTTTGCCAAGGCACATATGAGAAAGTATGGCACTACGCAAGAACAGATGGCGATGGTCTCGGTAAGGAACCATTTGAATGCTGCCAAGAACCCTGATGCTTTATTCGGCGAGCCAATAACATATGAAGAAGTATTGAACTCGAGGCAAATAGTACCTCCGCTAAAGCTGTTAGATTGTTCATCTCTTTGTACTGGCTCATCTGCGATACTACTAGTCTCGGATAAAAAAGCCAGGAAGTTTAGCGAGAATCCTATCTGGATACGAGGAATCGGACAACAAACCAACTGTGCTAGCTTCAGCAAGGTTGCAAACGATCTTACTTCTATACATGCTGCCAAACAGGCTTCAGCGGATGCCTATAGTATGGCAGCGACTGATCCTCTAAGTATCGACGTGGTCGAGCTACATGATGCCTTTACAATCCTTGAAATCCTAGCATATGAGGATCTCAGTTTTGCAAAAAAAGGTGAAGGTGGAAAATTTGTGAATCAGGAGGAAGTCTCGATAAATCCCCGCGGTGGAATCCTTGGTTGTGGTCACCCCATAGGTGCAACCGGCGTAGCGCAGGTGGCTGAAATAGCAATGCAGTTAGATGGAAAAGCAGGCTTAAGACAAGTAAAAGGATGTAAAACAGGTCTAGTTCACAATCTCGCAGCAGCAGGCACCTCAGCTACGGTCTTGATTCTAGGAATAGACCAATGAGAAAATTTTATGATTTCATCAGGAGAGGGGAGTTTAGAGTCGCAGTTTGCAAAAACTGCAGCAAAAAAATATGGCCTCCATCAGAATTTTGTTGCGATTGTTTTTTCGCAACAAGATTGGAGAAAATCGAAACCACAGGAACGCTAATCGAGTGTACAAGCTCTCATATTTATGACAATGAAGATTTGTATGGCGTTGTGGATATGCAGGGCATCAAACTGATTGGATCGTTATCTGCTAATACCACTCCTGGTATGAAAGTCCGAATGGTTGGATGCGGAATCCGAGAAAATGGATGTCCTTTTTACCATTTTGACCCATGCATAAGACAGTCGTCTTGTTAAGAGGTTAAAAAGGCTTAATACAGGAAATATACCAAGTGAGTGGTGAGAAATGAGCTATGACAGGTTTGTTGATGAGAGGCTGCTCTCAAGCCGTGATGCTCTAAACAAGTTCCAAATAAAGATGAAGATATTGGACTTTGACGAAAACGCCAGAGACTTCTCTCAAAGGTTTGGACAGCGAATGTTGGTGAAGAAAACCCTGCTAACAATAAAACACATCCTTACAGAAGAAATTGAGGAAAGGGAATTGGACGTGGAAGAACTTGAAAAGCGAATGCGGAAGGAAAGACTTTTTTCATCTTCAAACAGATGGATTTCGCCGAGCGAAATCAAAAATGGGTATATATTGGCCAGTAGACATTTGGATTTACTTGCAGATGCGATTGCTCTTGATGTTGTAGTGTTCGAATAATGGCCTTTATCTTTCATACATTGTGATTGTAACGCGCCGCTGATCAGACTCGAACTGATGACCCACTGGTTAACAGCCAGCTGAACTCCAATGCGAAACCACATTTGAATTTGCTCTACCATGCTGAGCTACAGCGGCGCACTATGTAGCAAATTCAAGCACAAAATAAATGTTATGATAGGTTGTACTATAAAGGCCTATATTTCAGAACTCGAATATTGAACGATATAAAAGTGTGGATAGATCTAAATTCCTCTTTCTTTTGAATATATGTACAAACCATCAAGAAAAACCCTTTGGTCTTTCCCTTTCATCTTGGTTGATAGCTCTATATTCGCAGCAGTCTGTGAGACGTCCTCCAAACTTGGACCTTGCACAAGCACATCCTCGCCAACGACTGTAACCTTTGTAGCTTCTCCTACAATCTGAGATGTACGTGGTGACCTTTCACCGAAATAATTTTCTATATTGACTTTGTCTCCTCTGAGTTTCACAGACATCGGAAAATGAGCCGATATTATTTTTAGCTTGTATGTAAAGCCCTTCTCTACCCCAGTTAGCATATTTCGTATTATGCTTCTGATCGTATTTGTGATTGCAAGGTCTTTCTTTCTCCTGCCATGGGGCCGTATTACAATCTTCTTGTCTTGAACGAGTACAACAACCGGTATCCTCATAATGTTTTTTTTCAGTTTTCCGAGCCTGCCCTCGACAATAATTACA
>CAKOFP010000210.1 GCA_933226995.1 Candidatus Nitrosopolaris rasttigaisensis
CTTCAGTTCGTTATATTTTACGCTTAGGTATAGAAAATATTCGTAAGAAAAATTTAAAGATAGCCAATGTTCTGCGAGATGAACTCGCTAAAATTCCTAATATAAAAATTCATGGGCCTGACGATGAAAACTTGAGGACATCTATTGTCTCGTTTTCTCCGGTTTCATCTTCCTCTACTAACTCAATAGTAGATTCCAGAACCATTGTAAATAAACTCGAACAAAACGAGATAATATTTGCTGAAAGAGATATAGGAGGTGGAATGAAGGCGGTGAGGGCAGCGCCCCACTTTTTCAATACAGAAGAAGAAGCAGTACGCGCAGCCCGTTATTTAAAAGACATTCTAAAGTGATCATCATATTGTGTCTTTCGTGCTTGCGGAGGTTTTATGCTTGTCTGTGTGCAGTAGCAGTTAGTGATTACTGTTATGATAGTCGATGTCAGAGATCCAGCTGCTGTCTTTTGCCTTTCTCTCCTTGACCCTCGATGACTATCATGGTCAAAGTCGACCTTACTTTATCAATCCTTCTTACATGCCACGTAATAGTTTCTCGCAGTTTGTCCATTGTTTCTGATTTGATCTTTAGTATAATATCATAAACCCCGTACACCCCGCTGACCTCAATAACCTCTGTCAATTTTTTTAACTCTTTTATGATTTCTTCCTCAGACCCAAGATCACAGTTAATTAAGACATATGCTGTTGGCATCTCATATAATATTTTCACGGCAGTTATTAAACTCTTTTCAATCCCTGCCTACAATTTGGTAATTTGCTAAAGAAATATGCCGGCTTATACTACGTGACCTAGGCTTCAAACAGGTCAGAATCCACCAGGTCTGTTTTTGCCTTCCTTTTGTTTGTTCAGAGCCATAAACTCTCCCTCTATGCTATTACGAAACGACACTACAAGCATGCATTTGTTATTGTTAGCAAACTATAGACATTTTCGGGATCTGATTAATACTTGTGTTGTCATTATCATACGATTATGAGGGTCGTCGATCTTACTCATGAAATTTCCCCGGGCATCAGGGTTTTTCCGGGATCTCCACAGCCTGCCTTTATTAAGTGGTCGAAATTCGATACCCATGGCTATGATTCAGAAGTGATGTTTTTGAGTACCCATACTGGAACTCACATGGACGCTCCTTGTCATTTTACTCTTAACGGTAAGAGTATAGATCAGATTGATGTTAATAGATTTGTTTGCAAGGATGCATTACTACTGAAGATTGAGAAAGAAACAAACGAGCTGATTACTCGCCGCGATATCATGGATTGCGGGGTTAGCATCGAAAAGAATGATAGCATAATATTCGATACAGGGTGGGAAAAGCATTACGACAAAAAGGAGAATCAAAAAACTGAAGATTATGTTATGGCTAACCCGGGTCTTGGAGCAGATGCGTCACAGTTACTTGTCGAGAGCAAGATAAATGCCGTTGCAATAGATAGTCCGAGTATCGATGCCGGTACAGATAATAATTTTATATCTCATAAAATTTTGTTGTCTAATAATGTTTTAGTAATAGAGAATCTTTGTAATTTAGAAAAATTGAGTAGCGGGCAACGGTTTACTTTTATAGTTATCCCTCTTAAACTAGTCCATGCAACAGGATCACCTATACGTGCAATTGGGATCATCGAATGAAATACATGTCCTGGATAGAATCAGGTATGTACGCTTCAGCTAAGTATTGATAATGTGGATGTAGACTATTGAATATCGAAATCCATTTCTACAGCAAATATTTTCTGATACTAGCAATGTCTCTGGCTGATGATAATCAGTGAAGAACATGAAAAGGGCCTACAGTTGAAAGATTCGTCCTAGTCTTGAAACTATTGAAATCCTAGCAGCTTTCGACCCTGCACCATGCTCCTTGTGGTTTGCATGATTCTGTTCCGAATAAATCTCCTCAACGGCTCTCTACTCCTGACAGAATTGGCAACCGCAAAACAATAAGTTGTCATAATTTATTTATCAGGTAAAATATCCAATCTGGATGCGTGTAAAGTCAATTGAGACAATAATTTCACTTCCAGCTATCCATGCATCAAGCCCGGGTTGCACTACACCACCCTCGTTATGACCACAAACTCACGATGATTTTTCAGGAAATTATATACTGAAAATGCGGAGTCAGCTCCACCCTGGTTCAGTTTAGAGTATTTATTTTTTCTGAACCAATCTTAGTATCCCTAGTCCCATTATAATATAACCCACTATTACTACAGCTAAGAACGAACTTTGAATGGCTGTCAATCCTCCCTTAGCTATTGCTACTGCTCCCAACACCGATGTCCCAGTAATTGCACCACCTGCTATAAGCAAAATGGTTGTCACCTTTGACTTTTGTCTAATCCCAATCCCAAAAGAAAGGAAGAACAAAATTATTGATGATGCGCCAAATATCATTCCACGCTGAACTGCATTCATTGGCAAGAAGCCTTCTTTCCCTTGTCCTACAGCTGCGTCAGTAATGTATGTCAGTACTAATGCCATCGCAACGATTGCTAGTACTTCAGAAATTTTCTGTCTTCGAACATTTTCTTGACTGTACATTGTTATTGTTAGAATATCTTACGTAATTCCCTTATTTATCGTAGTATGCATCTGCCAATTATAATGACTATCATAGCTTCGTGTGATCGATAACATCCTCGTGGATCATGGGTCTTGCGAGTCTGATGCTGTCTTGCCTCTCTTACTCTCTGCTTACATGTTGCTCGTGGGCACTTGGTTCATACGGGTCTCATGTCTAACACCTGCTTTTTCTAATCGACTCATGAAGGCAGTGATGGAGCCAGTAGTAAGACCTAGCATATTCCAGTATCTCGTCACCATGACGGTCAACTTACAAAATAACCAATTCTGCGTCCCTAGATCCTCTAAGAGAGGGAATGAATATTATATCAGAATTGCCAATGATTTTTTTAATTTGGTACGATGGTTTTTACGCGTTCTAGCAGCTCTCAATTTTCGGTCGGCTTTGCGATGAAATATCTTTCACCTTTAGCAGACACTTTCTTTTTAAATGCTTGATAATCTTGGAATTCGCATAGCTGTCAGAAAACAGAGTTTAACCCTACTCTGAATCTTTTTAATTTCTAGATATAATTCAAAGCCATTCATCTTTGGCATATTAATATCCAGAAACAACAGAAAATAGGCACTAGCTTTGAAATTCTTCAATGCCAAAAGAGGATCATTAAATGAATCAACTTTAAATCCACCTCCTTCTAAAACACTCTCTACGGCTAAACTAATGTCAGGCTCTTCAGCTACTATCAAGATTCTTCTTCTCATCATTATAAGACGTTCCTGCTATCGCCGGGGCACGAAGATCAACTTCGGATTTGTTGTAAGTTAGTCGGGCAATCGGTAGGCTGAAAGCAAAGGTAGCTCCTTTACCCTCATTAGGAAACCCTAACAGAATTATATTATTGCTGCGACCATCTAGTATTAGATAATGGAAATCATTGCTGTCGTTGTTATTCCACCTCTACTGTGTCACTAGTTGCTCACTCACTCAATCACTCACTCATCTTTATGAGATATCCAAGAAGGCTTCGTCCAGTAATCTCTCATCATTTTTGAAACATTTTCAGAAAAATCTTTGTATATGCCAATCCAGCTAATCATACTGCTCTGCCACAATGCCATACTACTCATAAATGGGTTATCACCGTTCAATCTTTTCTCATAGTAGGAACTCCCTTCTCTTGACCCTCCTATTATTGATGTTTCTTCCTGCATAATGGTAAGCAAGTTCACAGATTGTCGATATTCGTTAATATTTGAAGGTTGCAAATCTATATCCTCGGCCCTTATTGATTCCTTTTTTTGAACATTTGAGATTGCCTTCTTCAAATCGTCCTCGTTTATACTTGCTGAATCCTTCGTTTCTGACATAGCATCACAGCCTGACGAATCGAAAACTTCAGGAAGGAATTCATTTCTAATTGTTGCAGTTGTGGTAGTTGATTGTTCACATTTCAACGATGAATGGTCCTGCTTCTCCTCGGCCAATACATTCTTGGTCTTTTCCTTTGTATCGAGAGTCTTATTACTCTGACTGTCTTTCTTATTGTTCCTATAATCTTTAGTTGCTGGTCTGATCGGTTTGTTGGGACCTCTTCTTTTCCTTTCTGTCAAACTTGTATCCAGCAGGAAACCTAGCAGATATATAAGTTATTCATTAATACTAATTTATATCACACTTCCTAACAGGTTAGCCGATGGTAAGTATGGTAATACCATATTTTTTGAAAGGACGATTGAGACTGTAACAGAAGGGTTTAGTCCAAAGTATTTTAGATATCTTTCTAGAATGTCAAAAAATAACTCCCGGACTATGGCAAATTACACCACTATAGAATAGAGATTCACCCATCTCATCGAAATTATTACTCTATTGCTCCTAAAGTTGCTTGCGACAGCAGTTTCTATCCATTTGGAAACATCTTCATAACTATTATTTTGCTTTATCCAGTCTATTTTTCCGATATGAGAAACAGGCATAACTAGTTAAAAACGACCTGAGAAATAGACATTCAAATGTAATCGGTTAAAATGACTTCGAATCCAAATTTGTTGCTTTTGAAAGTACCGCACATCTACCAACAAGTATTCCTTTATGTCTATGAATTCAAAACCGATTTTATCTGGTTTATCCATAAGGTCTTCGTTCATAAGCTTTGTTTTTGTTTGAACCTACCTGTTCCTATCATTTCCATTTTCTTACACTATGTAGATAGATTCGATCTTTTACTTCCGTTCCTAGCGTCAAAACCATTTAAGAATCATTTTCTTCTGTAGCTCGGTTTTTTGTCGAAAAATAATCAACAAAGTCTTTTGAAATGTTGGCTACCTCTGCAAGACGAGCTCGATTGGTTTCGACCTTGTCTTGACTGATCCAGATGATATTTCCATCAAGATCGATCTCTAACCTTCTTGATCTCTCAAGATATCTGAGAATTGCGTTTATCTTCACAAGGTTCAAAGTTGGTCGGAGTAACTTTTGCAAATTTCTGACTTTTGGGTATCCCGATACCTTCTTGATACTGTTTAGGAAAAAGTTTATGTCATCTTCAGTAATCTCGTTTATCGGTCTTACTTTCTTCTTTTTCGTAAATTTATCGGTTTTGATAGTTTATTATTATATCAATGCCATTTAAAAAATTATTCAACAAGAAAAACAGAGAATACACTCAGTAGTTAGTCCAAGTGACTCGTGAAGTAGTGAGACTACATATAATCAGTCCGATGTATATGCGATAGTCTCTCTTCTATCTTAGCAATTCTGCACGCAACATCATTCCTCCATCAAACGGAAATGCACCTTGCAATCGCTCATATAGGGCTCTTCAATAACATATATCAATAAATTACACTACAAAGTTACGTTACAAACAGAGGAAGAGAAATGTTACGAGGTAGTAAATTAATATGGCCACAACCTCGGTGGGATCAAGAACGCGAATGGAGCTGTCCCGGACCTCGAATGCAAATTGATAGTATGCAGACGTATCTATCCGGCTTCATTTTCGAAAGAACTTCGGCGCAGATTCTATCCCTAGAGATAGATAGATAGGATCATTATAAGATATGCGGAATATGGTAAGTGCAATTCATATCAATTTTGTAGAAATAATACTTGGCAAATTATATGCCCTTTGGCTTAGAGAATTCAAAGTATTTCTAAGAGAGCGTAGTAGGTTAGTAGCCTCTATCTTCACTCCACTCCTCTGGCTATTTGTTATTGGTTCTGGTTTTGGTTCCGCCGTACATCCTTCAACTGGAGTAGACTATCAAATGTTCATATTTCCTGGTATAATCAGCATGTCTATAATATTTTCAGCTGTATTTTTTGGGTCATATATAATCTGGGACAGAAAGTTTGATTTTCTCAAAAGTGTCATGGTAGCTCCGGTCGGCAGAAATACTATTTTTGTGGGAAAGACACTAGGCGGCATGACTACTTCTCTAGTAGAAGTAGTAATACTTTTGGCTGTAGGCGCAGCTATCGGAATTCACTTTACTGCACTTTCTTTAGTCCAGACTATTGCAATTGTACTGCTTCTTTCATTTTCACTAACCTCATTAGGGCTCATTATTGGTAGCTATATCGAAAGCCTAGAGGGTTTTCAATTAATAGTGAGCTTTGTCGTATTTCCACTTTTCTTTTTAAGTGGAGCTCTTTTTCCCTTAAGGAATCTACCTGGATGGCTCTATGTTTTGACTACCATAGACCCTGCTACTTATGCTGTGGATGCGCTTAGAAATGCCATATTAGGAATCCAAAATTATTCGTTCACAGCAGATATTGGTATCTTGTTCGCCTTTACGATTGGGCTTGGAGTATTTGGAGGATATTCTTTTGGAAGAATGAAGGCCGTTTAATTAAAGTGCAGGCGACAAAAAGTTCTCCAATATATAGGATACCCTATGTAATAAGACTACATATTCAATTGCGTATAATGTAATGCCAAAGGTGAAGGATGATCTGTATCAATCACTTGACTCATCGGGATAATATAATACGCCCGAGTTCGGTTCATAGCAAGTGAACAATGACTTTGTAGAAGCATTTGACGCGGTGGCAAAGGCATTGAGGCAGATACGATATCAAAATGTTCGATCGAAAGTTAATTAGCAGCTTGCAGAAAATTGGCTGAACATATTACTCTATTGAAGAGGGTATACTCGTTCTTGCCAGCAGTCCAAACAATAATCACCATTTTCTTGAAATATCTCTGCTGGCATATTTTTACGCTGATGACATAGGGTAGTATTATCATTCCCGCTAGCAACCATAATATCCTGTCAACTAACTAACGTGCTATAAAATTCAGATTTGGAATGTTTTGACCTAGTGCTACGCATAGTTGACCAGCGCTATGAAATCCTATCGATCTCAATAACATCCGAAACATGCCAGACATTTTGACTACCTCCAATTTCCTGAAAAAATCATTTGCAAATAGAGCTTTACTGCTAGGCTACAGGTTATGCATCACATTGACTCTTCGGTTGAAAATGTTGAACTACAAATATATTAGATCATAATTCAGCTAAACTTCGCTAATCTGATCAAAAAAGGAATATCTCAATTTATTTTCTCTTATTTTTTCTTTTGTCTTACCTTCTTAATCCGTTTTTTGGCGTGTATCTTGCTCCTTTTATCCTCAGCAGTGGTGGAGACGTGAATATGCTATATTCAATGCCAAAATGAAAGAAAGTTCATTGATTGGCAATGGGTAGATCATTAGTATCCTTGAGGATATTCCAAAAGGAAGACGTTGAAGTAGCTAACCCGGAATAAAACAGGAAGGTAACCCAGACTGCGAGGTGTAGTCGCTGATACTTCTCGGCGAGGGATATCTATTATTTTATCTTATTGGAAGAAAAAGTATTGCCTAGTGAGCTTCTGTCTGTAAGCATAGCAATTTTAGAGTTCATAATCACATTATCATGAACATTGTTATTAGAAGCACCAGGCGTAGCATCAATTCCATTTACACTATTTGAAATGGTGTTGTTATAGACTTGATTGTTATGGGATAGAGAAATATGTATCCCATTAATTTCATTGTGGATAAAGTTATTTCTGACAATAGAGTTATACGTATTTCTGCTAAGCATTATGCCAGACTTCTCATTATGATATGTTCTATTGTTGTCGAACAAAATATTGGAGCAATTTACTGAGCATATTATTCCTTCTTGACCATTATCGTGTGCTAGATTATTTCGGATAATTATATCATGGCTTCCTGTATGTGGATCGAATCCGTAATTGAGATTGTGGTGACTTTGATTCTTTTCTATTATCATATTGCCTACCCCACTAAGATACGGACCATACCACAGATTGTGAATATTATTACCTCTTAGTGTGCTGCCGTCACCTGCATAGTAGTTAATACCCCCAGCGCCAAGACCAGCAAAGGAAGTGTCGAATCCAAGATAAGCAATCTCAGAATTCACAATGTTCGTAGTACCAGTAGCTCCAGGTTCTATTCTGAGATATGGCCTAGGGATTGTTGCATTAGAGGTCGTTATTGTGACATAGCTATTGGTCAATGGATTCCACGACGTGATTTTTACCGAATCGATAGTCAAGCTACCAAATACATGTATGGAATTGACATTGCTACTACCAGAGGCTCCCCTTCGATTATTGTGAATTCCAGCGGAAGAAGATGAAATTATCTTTAGCCACTTGGTATCTGTAGAATTAATATGGAATTTAGAACCTTTGTCAATTATAAGATTTGCATTCAACAACCACGATGTACTACCCATAAATTGTTTGGCCAGCACGTTGTTGTCATGGAGTTTGTTATTGATGTCTGTAAGGCTAGCTGAACTACAACTTATCATGATACTTCGGGTAGATGAATCATAGGTGATGCAACCAAGCGTATTTGACTGAGCAGCAGAGGGAGTTGGATTGCCGCCTCCCGTAGTAGTCTGAGGATTAAGAGATGAAGAAGCTGATTTGTGTTTGATTTGGTTAATGGCACTTATATATTGTATCGTAAGTGGCATGTTATTTGTAGATAAAAACATAGGGAGTAGAAAGGCTAATGTAAAGCAGATAGTGATAAGAGTATATATCGAGATAGCAATCGAAAAGTGACCGCACAATGGATACTGTAAAACGCCTTCAGTAGATATATAATCTTTGAGAAACCGAAGCCGGGTGTCTTCGCGGTTCTAGTATTAGAGGGAAGAATGAGTATAGGAAGTACCAGTGGTTGTGTCAGCATTAGTATTGCGCGAAGTCCCCTAATTCAATAGATCCTTAGAAACCCGTATCATGTTATCAAATCTGAATAGTAATATTTTCTGAGTCAAACCTTACTCTATTTCCTACGACTCATTTTCACGTCAAGCCGTGTGTGCCATAATTCTGTATCGCTGTTGTAACACCATCAATGGATACTTTATTAGTCTATTGTGTAACTTTTTTCCTGATGCACTATATGTGAGCGAAGAGTAGGAATCGGACTTTAATTAACAATTTTAATATGTCTGGGCCCCTGTTTAGATAGGAAACTGCATATAAGGTACAGATTATTAAAAATGAGTTTATGCCAACAGGGGGATTGAATGACATTTTGAAAGCTTTGTTAGATAATAATAACAAGCGTATTTCAAATCAAGAGTTAAAAAGGTTACTCCAGAAGATTGAAAATGACGCAACAGAAATAGGTCATGCTAAATATGGTTTAGACGAAAAGATTAAGTTTAATATTGAGTATGATAAAGATCCAAATGATAATCTTATAGGCCGACAAAGCCTAAAGTCACTTGAATGTATCAGACAATCTATCAAGAAAAATTTGGA
>CAKOFP010000211.1 GCA_933226995.1 Candidatus Nitrosopolaris rasttigaisensis
ATTTAATATGGTGAAACTTCGATCTTTTAAAATGGAAAATCTAACAAATATAGGTTGTTTAGATAATAAATTTTATCATTTTAGGTCACCACCGATAATAATAAAAAATGAGAACAAGAATCATGTAAAAAATACTCGAACTCTAAGGAATGCCTGTTAAATAATTTGTTTTCTAGTGCATTTTCATCCTATAATGATCAACAATAATAATACTGAACTGACTCAAACATCTGGTTATGATGATGGAGACACATTCGGAAAGTTGAAACGTGCAAGGCAAGGATCTCACTATATCATAGTTTACCGCGATTTACCTACGCTTAGAAAAATTTATTCCCAGTATACTAAGAGGCAAATTGAAGAAAAAAACGAAATTGTTCTCATTCTTCCACATTACGAAACCACTGACATGGTTAGATGCGTGTTATCACAGATGGCTACAATAGATGTAAAAGAATATGAAAAACAAGATTCTCTTTTGATTATAGATTCAGCTAGAGCATACTTTGGTTCTTCTATAGATATTGTATCATTTGTTAAATCGTTAGTAAATTATGCAGATCAAATAGGTAAGAATGGTGTTACTGTATTGGCTGACATGGGGTCGTTCTTCTGTTATAATAAACTGAATGACCTTATAGAATATGAAACGTCATTGCAACGAACATCTGATATGAAAGCAAAAGGATTCTGTTTCTATAAGAGAGATGATTTTAAGTGGCGAATTTCTCGGATACAAAGAAAAAAGTTACTCGATCATCATGGTAGGGAGTTCATGATAGCTTCCACTCCTACTCCTACAATCAAATGACTAAGTATGACAGCAACTATGTCATTCGCCGAACTCGTTATACTTATATAGAATAGTGCCAAGTCACATAATATTCAACACAACGGCACGACAAAACCAAACAAAACAATAGTTATGTTGTGTACATACGGTAAAGCATAAAGTAAATAGCAAGTTATAGGTAATATGTATTCATACCTCAAATGAGCGAATTTGCCTTCTTCAGATTTATGAGTAATAACATGCTAACCAAGGAGGAGGAAGAGCACAAAGAGGAGATTGTCCAATTAACGGAGAATGTATTGCAGGCTAAAGGTATCCAATGTGATGCTAGTATATCAAAAATCCCTGAGGAGGAATTAAAAGAAATTCTTGAGAAAGTCAGGGAACTTCGTAAAAAAAAGAAGAAAAAACAATCAAGTACAGAAGCTGCTAAACAAGAAGACGGTTACGTATACAAGGGCAGGTGATAAAATGGATACCACAACACGCTGGCTTTCAATGCTTGGTATCGGTACACTTTGCTGTGGTATTTCGTTATTCGGGAACAATTCTGATACAAACTATTATTGTCTTGTCATAATTGGCATACCGCTAGTTGCACCATGGTTGTATGTTGATGCGAATTCAAAACACCAGAAGAAGATCAATACTGATACTAGCATCACCACACAAGTATGTATATGTTCAATATGTAAACATGAAGAAGCAAAGACCTGCTTCGGGAAAAACCGTGCATGCTGCCTTCTGACAAAGGAAACACTGTCATCGGACATTCCGTTAATCCATTGCATTAGAACCTCATATCGTTCATTTACACTCTCGCGTTCATCTTTGTTT
Organism: Candidatus Nitrosopolaris rasttigaisensis; assembly: GCA_933226995.1. GTDB lineage: Archaea > Thermoproteota > Nitrososphaeria > Nitrososphaerales > Nitrososphaeraceae > Nitrosopolaris > Nitrosopolaris rasttigaisensis. The sequence continues at coordinate 1,631 of CAKOFP010000211.1, forward strand.
ATCCCGTTCAAGGATAAAACATGATGCAAGAGGATCTATTTTTATCCGTGTTCATTGTAGAAAAAGAGTTGTTTAATGAGAAAGATGAGAAATATAAGAGAAAGAAACTGACAACATTGTTAATCACAAGAGCCAACAATAATGATATCATACTAAAGTATTCAGCTAATGGTGGTCAATATGTATCTGTGCAAGATATATTATACGCAAATACAATTTCCAAAGTAGTAATTGAGTTCGCCCATGATTTAGGCGAGAATAATAAGAAATGACAACCACCGCTAGATCTAAACAACCATCAGAAGCATTCCAAGCTGCACTTAAAGACCTGAAGTTAATTTGGGAGGGTGGTGTTATTCATACTCATACTCCTAGACGAAAAGAGCAAACAAGAATCAAACTACAAAAACATAAAGAGCTTATAGAATTAGGAAAGAAAGAAAGATTATCGGCTAAATTCATATCCCATGAACTGACTAAACTAGAGTCAAATTGTCTTTTATGTAATAAACGATTCATTGAAAGTGAAAGATATCATGCCTTTTTATGTCCTGAATGCGATGATAAAGCACGAAGACAGGAATATAAAGAAACGCAAGAAGAGAAGAAAAAGGAGCAGCTTCCGATAGAACTTTATTGTGGTGCTATACTTGATCTAAGACCTACGTATGATTTTTCATATGAAGAAGCTCTTAAGTTGTGGAAAGAAGGTCAGAAGGAGAATGAGGATAGAACTAACGCAACTATACAACAAAGGATAGAAAGAGTAAGAGATCGTGTAAAACCAGAAGGCATAACTAACAAAGAATGGCAGAGGGAGAAACAGGGAAATAAACTTAGAGCAAAAGAACAAGGAGTAAGAACAGAGGTACAACGTGATAGAGATGATAAATTTACAGAGGAAAATAGTCCTAACTGGGTAATGCGTGATACACTTGATAAGATAACTTGTATGTGTGAGGTGGACGAGTTAAGAGCAGGTGAATGTTGTAAAACCTGTAAAGTCCTGAGAAAAGTTCATGAATATATGCTTGATAAGTTCAAGGATGCAGCAGAAGGTAGGAGCACTATTATTTAGAAATAGAAACAGCTATCTCTCTGGACTTGGTTACTATGCTGCAATATGCTCAATATTCTAGATTTGATAAATCCAAATACACAATGATTAATGATGTGGATAAAACAGTATGCAGTAATCCCGCCAGCAATGAGTGTAGGTGCTTGAACATTTACTACAAATATGGATAAGATGTCACTTATCCATTATTCCTCTACACTATTGATTGTTTTAGTTGCCTGTTGCATCACAACCGTTATTGATTTGTGCTCCTGGTAATAGGTTCCCATTAGAATCCACCTTGCATGATCTGTCATACTGGTGTCATTGTTGTCGCCGTCAAGCCAATGGCTAATATTCCAATAGTTGCTATTATTATCATGCTGACTGAAAACCGTTGGTCTGTTCTGATTGTTTTGTTTATTGTCACTATATGATACGTGAAGGTAGTATATACCTGATTATAATATATGAATGAGCACGGTTGTATCGTGAGTAAAGCAAAAGTAGGAAATAAGAATAAGAAGAAAATGTGACTGTTCCATAATTACGGCATTGTTTAAAGCAGCAGATACCCTTATGCTGTACCTTGACTTACTCATTAGATGACTAAAACAAAGGCAATATTCAATGATTTTATGGATGAGATAAAACAGGGACTAGGATTTCTGTATTGGCCTACACCTAGATGATCATAAAATTGGTAAATTTATGTTTCAAAATTAAATAAACCAATATTTCATGTCAATAATTGGCAAGGATGGGATTGAGGCTTTCACTACTTAATTTTCAATTTCCTTTATACGATCAGATAAATGATTCTGAAGATTTTCATTTACTGCGTTAGTATGTATATTGATCTTACTTTTGTCTGTGAACTTGGATAATTCGTCAAATATCTTCCTCTAAATTTCCATAGACTAAGATTTACACTTTTCGGTGACAATAGCGCCCCTTCGGATAGAGGCTCTCACCACCCCAAAACCTTGGCAGACTCCTTGGCAGCATCGTCTAGTGCTTGTTTTGGTTGTTTGACACCATAGTACACGTCTTCAATTGCCTGTCTTATGTGTTCGGCTATCTGCGGATACTCGGGTGCAACAGGCCTGCTCTTGCCAATTGAAATCATAGAGACCATCTTATCATAATATGGGATTGTTTGATTCAATTGCGTCAATTGAGGACCTGAGCCAATACTCTTCTGTGTTGGAAGGAATCCTGTTTGCTTCAACCAAGGAGCCATTATTTTTGGATCTACCATCAGTGTAACTAATTCCCATGCTAGGTCTTTATTTTTTGAAGTCTGAGGAATGGCTAGTTCCCACCCGCCCATCATTGTAGATGTTTGATTAATTCCAGTAGGTACTGGAAACATAGGAATAAAGCCAATACCCTGCCCAAAAGTTGGCCATTGTTGGCGTGGAAAAGCACCTGGTAGCCATGATCCACTTTGAAGCACAGCAAGCTTCCTATCAACAAACAATTTGTCTGGATTACCTTTCAGTGGTTTTATGCCTGCATTGATCTGCTCTTTGATAAATTCTAGCGCTTTAACACCTGCTGAGCTATTATATGCAGGAAACCAGTAAGTACCCTTTGTTGGGTGTCCATCTTTCATCACAAGAATGTCTCCTCCGAGCATCCATAGATAAGGATACCAGATATCTGGGGAATAGTTTAAACCAACAAGGACGGCACCCGAAATACCCATAGGTCCTAGCACAGAATTAATTTTCCTTGCAGACGAGATATACCCGTCCCATGTTTGCAAAGAGTTCGGATCAACACCTGCCTTTTTTAACAAATCCTTCCAGTACCACATTCCCCTTGCATCGGTCCAAGCCCATATTCCAAACACTTTACCTTTATACACACCACCATCAAAATTCGTTTGATACCAATCAGAAGCTCTACCCCAAATTTTTACATAATCCGTAAGATCTGTTAGATATCCTCTCTCAGCAAAATCTCCAAGCCAGATTTGATCCACAGAGATTAGGTCAATAGCACTTTTATTACCTAGTGCATCCAATAAATGCGTCCTAGTCTTGTTGTACGGAGTTGTGGTATAATTTATTTGAATATTTAGATCAGGATGCCTTGCCTTCAATTCCTGTATCGCAGGTTGTAAGAGAGTATCCCATTTTATCACATTACCCAGATCATCAAGCATGGCTGTAATTACAACTTGTCTTTTCTGTTGGTTCTGTTGGGATAATACTAAGGGGGTACTTGCGCCAGCAGATGGAGCTACGATACTCAGGATTAGTCCTACCGCAAGAACGCCGCCAAAAATTGAGAATCTAGACATGGCCAAGTGATTTAGGGCCATCTACCGAACATGAAGCATTAGAAATATTCGCATCCATAATGTGCATATAGAATGTGAACCGTTCCCATATAACAAGTATTCTCTGCAACATTATATTGTATATAATGAGATGTGATTTGAAAGACCTCAATTAACCCAATATAACGAGACACATTGAATATGGTTCATGAAACCAAAAAAATGGAGTGTCTATATTACCAGAAGGATATTGGACCCCGCAATACCTATGATATCGAAAGAGTGCAGCGTTATTGTTGCAAATCACACGGGAAGGCCGCCTACTAGAAATGAGCTTTTGAAAGCCGTGCGTGACAAAGATGCAATCCTCTGCACACTATCAGATATAATAGACGCAAAAGTCATGGATGCTGCAGGATCAAACCTCAAAGTTATTAGCTCTTATAGCACAGGCACAGATCATATAGATATTAAAGAGGCAACTAAGAGAGGAATTTATGTTACTTTTACTGGTGATATTCTTACAGAAGCGACAGCAGATCTGGCATTCGCATTGATCCTCGCAATATCTAGACAAATTACGCAAGGACATGAGCTTGTTACACGTAATCGATGGAAATATGGATGGGATCCGCATCTTCTATTAGGTTCAGATGTTCACGGTATGACAATTGGAATAGTTGGCTTAGGTAGAATTGGATCAGCAGTAGCACGTAGAGCAAAAGGGTTCGATATGGATATCATTTATCATAATAGCCATTGTCGAAATATTCAGATGGAAGAGCAATTGGGTGCTAAACATGTCGATATGGACCAGCTTGTAGAAGAAAGCGATTTTCTTTCACTCCATTGTTCTTTGAATAGTGAAAGTTATCATTTAATTAATGAATCAAATCTTAGACGAATGAAAAATGAGTCGTATATAATTAATACAGCACGAGGTCAAATCATTAACGAGGCACATCTGATTAAAGCTCTGAAGCAAAGATGGATTGCAGGAGTAGGACTCGATGTCTTTGAAAAAGAACCACCATCGCCAAATAATCCATTATTGAAGATGAAGAATGTTGTCTTATTGCCTCATATAGGCAGTGCTACGTTGTCGACTCGAACAAAAATGGCGGAAGTAGCGGCCAAAAATTTACTAAATGTCTTGGTTCGAAAAAGCGCAATTTACCTTGCAAATCCTGAGGTAAATCTTAGATAAATCAGATTATAAACTTTTTAATCCAAGTTGGGCATAAGAGACTCTAGAACCCTAGAGATTTTCGCTTTATTCTTGGAAGTCCTTTCAAAGACGATATATCTAAAGGGTTCAAATTATATAAAAATAGTGGTTATAATTTATATAGATCGACTTGAATCACCAATTCAGACAGATATACTTTCCTAATTAAAAATTGCATGTACAGATAATGATTCAGGTCATTAAGAG
>CAKOFP010000212.1 GCA_933226995.1 Candidatus Nitrosopolaris rasttigaisensis
ATGGAGTATTCTGTTAAACTACTGAAAATAAAATAATGGATTTGCTCTTGTTGGCCCGGCCTACTACCAGGAAGTAGGTCGACTTAGAGAGTGACATAAACACATGAACAACGACATCAAAGTGAACGTCTCGGCCTGTTAGTGTCTTTATTAGAGTGAATCTTTTTTTGGAGCAGTGTTGTCCCAAGACGTTAACGCTGTCACATGAATGTCATATGTACTAAACTAAGCCATTGCTTTTTTTATCGAAGGAATAAGATGTTCGCGTGCGACGTATGTTAAGTCATTATCTGCTGCAGAACACCGTTTTCACATGCTATTTTTATCTCACGTGCTACTCTCCTTCCCATACTCATAGGTTCATTGAAAATTAAACCAGAATATGGAGAACCGTCCAAATAGAGATTGGTTCCCGCAACGATTCTTGCTGAAAACTCAAATGTAATAAACTTTCCTTCACGATCATATATTCCTTCGAGACAAAAAGGGCCTGTCATTCCAGGCGGTACAAGACGCCTGGCTGCTTCTACGAACCTCTCTCCCATCGCGTAAACTTCACCTAACAAAGATTCCCTCAGGACTATCGGAATATTCCCAACAACGTTGTATGATGGCTCAAGTTGTACTGCTAGCTGTTGCCTCGAAGGGATTCTGCCGATACCATCGACATCCGATTCGTACCTTCGATCTATGCCCATCAATTCAATCTCAGTCGTGATAGGAGAATTGAAGAATTGAAGATAGGCCGGTACGCCGCTGACATATTCCTGAATATACAATTCCTCTTCGCCTTTTATTGCATTGCGCCTGATTAATTTTTCAACTCCTTCGTCAAAACTCTTTTTGTCCCAAGCCAAAAAATAGCCGCGGCCACCAGCAGCTCCGTGCAATTTCACTATGCATAACTCTTCTATATCATCCTTAGACTTCAGAGATCTTGGTATAGCTAATCCTGCGTTCTCCATCAGTTTCTGTTTAAGTTCTCTGTCTGCCTCCCATCTAAAAATCCATTTATTACCAAATATTGGAGTTGAAATTCGTTCGATCTGCTCGCTACTCAAATAGGCGATGAATGTGCCATGAGGAATAATTATAGAATTAGATTGCCTAAGACGTTGCTGGCACGTATCATCCAAAATTTCATTAAAGTTTTCGACCACTAGAATTTCATCGATGAATTTGAATCTCTTGTAAAGATTTAGTCTTTGCCTTTCACAAACAAGCAATGTTTCGAAACCTTCATCCTTGGCACCTTTAAGTACCTGAAGTGAACAATGCGATCCAAGCGTAGCTATCGAATAACCCTTCTTGTCTTCTGTCATCTTCTTCGCCAAATGCATATAAATTAACCCAGAAGAGATTAAAAATACTTACGAAAGATTCTGGTTCTATTATCATACCTGACATTGATTCAGAACTGATTTTTTGTTAGTTAGTAAATTCCCCCGGGAGAGAGGCCAAGGAGTAGCAGCAAGCAAAGAAATGCTATACAACGCAATTTATGGGGCAAACGTGATAAAATAAAGATGTGTATATGCGCGCAGAGTAGTAGAAATTAAGAAACATGGCCACTCAATAGATGGTAATGAGCTATACCAACAAGCCTGGGGAGCTCATGTACCCAAAAGAGGATGTCCGGGATTCGACAAGAAATTGTCAGGCAGTTACACGAGCGAATTCCTAGTGCCGGGGTGGGTTCATGAATTCTGCAACCAGCTTTATTACAAAAGCAATTCCGCCCACGGCGGCTATGCCAAGGAGGACTAGACGCAAATGGGTAAAGTAATCATCCTTGCTTGTCTTCTTAGCCAGTTTGATAGTCTGGATCATTTCTACGACCTTGCGTTGCACAAAAGCCAAAAAGATTCAGATGATTTTTACTTTACGTACTATTTGAACTTACTGTCAATCTTACACGCATCCGTTAGATCATAATTTTTCTTGCCTCTGGCTGGTGTAAAAATCTGATACTCTTTACTTAGTAAGTGATTGCTGAACCGCATATACAGGATCTTTTTCAGTTCTCTGCATTTCTACGAATGTCTCGGTGTTTTGAATTCCTTCGATTTTTCCAATGAGCCCAATTATGACATTGTGCAATTCCTCCAACGTACGTGCGTTGACAGCAACAATCATATCAAATCGACCAGTAACTTCAGATAAGGACCTAACCTCTGGGATTTTTAACAATTCAGAATGAATAGGATCTTTAAATTTGGGATCTCTGTTAATGCCTACAGTTGCTTTTACATTAAAGCCGAGCATGCCCTCATTGACGATAACTGTAAATTTTTGTATGAGGTTACGTTTTGAAAGGCGTTTTATTCTGCTATAAAGCACAGATGCATTAACATTAAGCTTTTTACTAAGTTGAGGCACCGAAATACTTGCATCTTTAGTAAGTTCTGATAATATCCTCATATCTAACTCGTCAAATCTTTGCAAATTTTATCCGTTGTATGTTTGGAGAGTATACATTAATAAATGTAATTTCTAAGCCGGCCTTCAATCTTAGTTCAGAGATTTAATATTAATATAATGATTGGAACTTCAGAAAAAGTAAAGACAGCAAAAATTATATAATTTACCACAGCGAATCTGAATGGATGTTCGGAAGAGGCCGGATAAAGGCTGGGGACTATGTTTTTGTAGTACACAAGGACCAGAATTATAATAAACTGGTAATAGGTAGAGTCCAATCAGCTAATGGAAATAAAATTCAAGTCCGAGGCACTTACATCCGCCCTACTGGTTTGATCCAGCGCGTCGAATCTGGATATGCTATGGGAAGGCCCAAGGAAGTCCTCCAAAATCCTGACCCTAACAATTGTATTTTCATGTTGATTGACAGGGTTGAAACTGGAGACTTTAATGGAGACTTTGACCAAGGCACTAGTAAGGCTGTATGGATAAACGAAAAACGATTCTTTGTTCTCGATGGATGGATAAGAGAAAACCTGCCAGATATGTTTGCAGACGTACTAAGAGCTGATACGGAGCAAGGGAGACAAGCTGCGAGGACAACACTTATAGAAAAAATGAATTCGCTATATGAGAAAGATTTAAAGGATCACTTGTATGCGGTGGTCCGAAGTACAAAAATATTGTGAAGTTTTATATTATGGTCATGGATAGAGGATGTTTTGACAATGGAATACGTATATGCTGCCTTACTATTACACAAATTAAAACAAGAGATAACAGAGGATAATATCAAGAATGTGGTGAAGTCAACAGGTGTTACTCCCAACGAGGTGCAGGTCAAAGCCCTTGTGGCGGCCTTAAGCGAGGTAAATATTGATGAAGCCTTAAAGGCGGCGCCAGTCGCATTATCTAGCACTCCAGCAGCTAGTGCTGGACCATCCACTTCAGCACCATCTTCAACAGAATCTAAGGTAGAGGAAGAAAAGAAGGAAGAAAAGAAGGAGGAGGAGGCGCTAGAAGGACTCTCTGCGTTATTTGGTTGATCTCTTTATTTTGCATTATTTGATTTGGCCAAGTTGACGAGCTCAACCATAGCGGATCGACAATAATGAGGCCAGGCGGCTAGATTCGCTTATTAGTATTTTATTGAGGAGTATATCCGCTCTTTCTAGCCTGATTTGCAATTATTTGCCCGTTAGCATTTGCCCTAACCAAAACAAATTGGACACTATCTGGTGACAGATATCCCGAGTCGGTGGTTAGCGCTGTTGCGTTTTGGTATGCTCTTACAAGTAGGCGTGTGATAGTCTCTACAGTTGGATAACTTGTTTCTATCGCCAATGAAACGGCCTCGTGGAAAGATCGGGTCAACTCCTCCCTATATTCAGCAAGGTTGATCTTTAGATCATTTTCCTTCAGAACCAGACCGTCAGCAATGGCGAGACTAACTGAAATTCCTGCCTCAATCGGTTTGATATTGAGCTTGCTCATTAGCGATGCAAGCTTCTGAGATATAATACTCCCAGACCGCACTACTACAGTATCCTTACCTACCCAAATTGTTCCCTGGTCAATTTTAGTTGACACATTTGCCTCCTTAAACTCTGAAAGCACAGGACCAGGAGAGATACCTGTATTCCCCGCTGGAATTATGATGTCTTTCGTAGCTATATCTCCCCCTTTTGCAGGCAAGAAGACCTTATTTTTGTCAAAAATCAAGTTCAGCTTGAAAGGACTAATATGCGTGAATAGTAGTGCGCACTGGCCTTCCAATTCTTTACTTAAAGAGTCTAACCCGGGTAGGTTGCTTAGTTTTTCGAATGCACGCTGCGCCACCCTGTTCTTAATTACTCTAATCTTAATTTCATTTCGAAATTTTTTGCGAATTGTCATAAGCTGTGTAGCACGAACTTTGGACATTTTGGAAAGAGCAATGACATCATATGTACCCGGTAATTCTTGCAGCTCTTGATAAAGCAAACGTTTTTTCTTAGGATAATTTTTCCTTTGCGTGTGCACTTGAGACGCCATATGACTATTCAGTCCTCTTTTTGTCTTTGTCTTTTTTTATTAGGGCCAATTTCGCCGTCTTACCCATAGTAAACTTTACCATGGCGTTACGTATGTTCTTATCGCCTTGTGGAAGCTTTTTCTCTACAGCTGCAAGAACAGCACTAGCATTAGCAGTCAACTGACCATCATCTAATTTCTCGTCGCCAATTTTGGTAGATGCGTTAAGCTGATTCTTTGCTCTAATCCGAACCGATTTACGTAAACGATCTGCAATAGCTTCAATAGGAGCACCGTACGGCATAGGGGTAGGCATTTTGCCTTTTGGACCTAGAAATTGCCCAAACGCCCGGCCGACCGTGGCCATCAATGCTGTGTCTGCCAGAAAAAAGTCATGCTCTTTCACCACTTTCCGCGCTTCTCTCTTGTTTGTCCCCAACCTGTCTAGTTCCTCTGGTTGTATCACTCTATCCACTTCAGCCTTGCGTGCTCTTGTACCAGTATCACCAGTCCCGACTACACAGATGCTGGCTTGTTTGGTTGGTGTGTGAGGCAAAATCACCACTTCGTTTAGGTTAAACCCTTTTTTAACATCGATATCTTTCAACACGAGTGTTAATTCCACAGACTGGCTGAACTTACGTGTTGTTGCCCCCTCTCGTGCCTGCGTTACGATCAGGCGCAGATCGCTGTCGCTTACCATGTCACAGATACGAGCATCGATGCATAATAAGCTACTTAAAATCGTTTAGCAATGGTCCCTTTGTATGGCGTATACTCACACTTTTTAAATATCGCCTTAACATATTC
>CAKOFP010000213.1 GCA_933226995.1 Candidatus Nitrosopolaris rasttigaisensis
AGTCGACAATAATATCGTCAGGGTCACGACACAAGCGTTAGCTGCTGTACTAGGTGGATGTCAATCATTGCATACAAACTCTCGCGACGAAGCCCTTGCACTGCCAACAGAAGAATCTGTGAAAGTGGCGCTACGGACGCAACAGATTATCGGGGCAGAAACGGGCGTAACGAAAACAGTCGATCCGGTTGGCGGGTCTTACTATATCGAATCCTTGACCCAGACAATCGAGGAGCAGGTTGAAAAATATTTGAAAAAAATTCACCGAATGGGCGGGGCGTTGGCAGCTGTCGAAAGAGGATTTTTTCAAGATGAAATAAGAAAGAACGCATACAGGTTGAAAAAGGAAGTGGACTCGGCTGAACGCATTATCGTTGGTGTGAACAAATTCCAAGATAATGAAGGCGTCGAACCCAAGATAAGTATGTTAGATAATGAAATTGAAATAAGGCAAGTTGCTCGGCTTAAGGATTTCAAGAAAAACCGTGATAAGATAAAGATTGATGCCGCCATCAGCGCACTCCAAAAGGCTGCGGAGAATCCTGATGAAAATTTGATGCCCCACATAATTAACGCCGTGAAAAACAACGTGACTCTGGGTGAAATAAACAAAGTCTTTAAAGAAGTGTTTGGTATGTTCGAACCAAAGATTGCATTTTAAATTCGGTAACAAAACTCTGAATGACAATAAACAATGTTCTTGAGCGTCAAACGGCATCATGAAAGCCTAAAGTGGTATATCGCTACCTGCTAGTATCCTAGAGATATATCCCTACCTTTGTCCAGCAAAATTGCCGATATTGGGTTAGCGAAGGAGGGACAAATGTCATACCGATGGGCTGTGGCCCATATGACAATATTAGACAAGATTAAGATCAGAAACGAAAGTAAGAAGCCGTTATCAGGTTATAAATTAGGATTTTGCTTACACATTACAAAAGAAACATCGGTTTTAGTAATTACCGCAAAAATGTTAGGGGCGGAGATCGCAATCTGTTCTGCAAATCCCTTATCCACACAAGATGATGTGGCCGCATTTTTGTATTCAGAGGGCATAAGGATTTTCGCATGGAGAGGACAATCAGAGAGGCAATACCGTGAGTGCATTAAAAGCGTTCTCCAATTTCGGCCAGATATTCTGACAGATGATGGCGGAGACCTACATATTGCTGCTCATAAATTAAGAAAAACCCGATTCTACGGCGGAACTGAGGAAACCACTACTGGTGTGAAGAGATTAGAGATATTACAGTCAAGGAAACGCCTGAGATATCCCGTGATAGCAGTGAATAATGCATATACAAAATATTTATTCGATAACCGATATGGAACGGGGCAAAGCACAATTGATGGGATCTTGAGGACGACTGGCTTGTTTCTGTCAGGGAAACAAGTAATAGTATGCGGTTACGGCTGGGTAGGAAAAGGTGTATCTGTCAGAGCAAGAGGGATGGGAGCAATTGTTACCATAACAGAAATTGATCCCATAAAAGCTCTAGAAGCACACATGGACGGATTCAATGTTAAACAATTATCCGAGATTGCACAGTTCGGTGACATATTTATAACATGTACCGGCAACAGCCGTGTTATTAGAGAAGAGCATCTTATAAAAATGAAGGATGGGGCGATACTGGCTAACGCAGGACATTTTGATGTCGAAATAGATATTGATTACCTTACTTCTCAGGACAAATTTCCCCTTTCGGTAAGGCCTAACGTAGACTGCTTTAAATTTGGTGATAAGAAATTATATCTGTTATCAAAAGGAAGAGTTATTAACCTAGTTGGTGCCGAGGGGCATCCCCCTGAAGTAATGGCTTTATCGTTTGCCAACCAGTTATTATCAGTTTTATTTCTTGCAAAGAATTATCGCTTATTGGAAAACAAAGTCTACAATGTTCCGCCTGACATCGACATAAATGTGGCTCACTATGCTGTCGAAGCAGCAGGTCTAAAGATTGATGAATGTTGATTCCAATCTATATGAATCTCTAGCGTGTTATATAACAGAAATATCGCTAAGTACTAATTGCTCAGAGGCACAAAGTTAGGGATAGCTTAAAATCTGATCCAAACCGAGAAATTTTTCTGTGCTAGGTGTCAACGAGAAAATCACAAGTGCTGTCGTAACGAGCGCTCTTCCGTATGCAAATGGTGAAATTCATCTAGGGCATATTGCTTCTACTTACCTGCCAGCAGATATTTTTACACGATATTCACGGCTAACGGGAAGGAAAATTTATCATATTTGTGCTTCCGATGATTTTGGAACTCCCGTTCTAATTAATGCAGAAAGGGAAAACAAAAGTCCTAGCGATTATGTCGCCTTTTGGAATAGGCGAGATTATGAAGATTTCAAGATGTTAGGAATATCTTTTGACAGTTTCTCTAGTACAAGTTCAAAAGAAAATTGGCAGTTTGTACAATACGTTTTCAAAAGGCTTTCGGAAAATGGTCACATCTACAACCGAGATGTAATACAGTTTTATTGTAAATTCGATAACAAATTCCTGCCCGATAGATACGTAATAGGAAAATGTCCTTTTTGCGGAGCCGAAGATCAGTATTCCGACCTTTGCGAAAAATGTGGACGTGTTCCTGATGAGATTCTAGAGCCTCGATGTGGGATATGCGGAAATAAACCCATCAAGAAACAGAGTAAGCACTATTTCTTTAGACTCTCTAGTTTCTCGACCCAGCTAAAACTATGGCTAAATACTAACAGTAATCTTCAATCCGACGTTAAAAATTATGTCATTAACTGGATAAACGAAGGACTACGGGACTGGGATATAACGAGAGATTTATCGTGGGGCATACCTATACCGTTGCCAGAGGCCAAGGGAAAAGTATTCTACGGTTGGTTCGATAATCATCTCTGCTATATCTCCACACTAACTGCCTATCTTCGGCAGTCTGGAGTGGACGGTAAAGCATTCTGGAACAGCTCTGAGATCTATCACTTTATTGGCAAAGACATCGTATATCATCATTACCTAATCCTTCCAGCAATGCGGATGGGGATAGACGAAGAGTACAAATTGCCGGATTATATACCGAGCAGAGGTCATCTTCTGCTCCATAATCAAAAGATCTCGAAAAGTCGAAACTGGTATATTGGTCTTAGAGATTTTACAACAACCTTCGCGCCTGACTATTTGAGATTTTACCTCGCATCTCTCACACCTTACTCCCAGACAGACATCAATTTTGATTGGGACGTATTTTCTGAGAAGATTAACAACGAACTAATTGCAAATATAGGGAACTTTATAAACCGCGCGTTATCTTTTACCCAGAAAACATTTTCCGGAAAGGTCCCCAAACCTATAGAATATGATTCCGATGATAATCTTAGTTTGTCACAGATTGCAGGAATAGCACAAGAGGTAGGTTGCTTGTTGTCGGCACTCGAAATCGATAAATCGCTAAAAAGAATTCTGAGATTTACTACTCACTTTAATCAATACTTTCAAATAAAACAGCCCTGGGCTCGTACAGAAACTGCTATGACAACGTTGTTTATTGCAGTGAATGCCGTAAGGTCAATAGCAGTCATGTTAGAGCCTTTTATCCCATTTTCTTGTGAGAAAATATGGTGCCAGTTGGGCATGACGGACAGCATACACCAACAACCCTGGTCGTCTGCATCACAGATGAGAATTTCTGCTGGGCATTCACTTGGCAAGGTCGAACCTATTTTCAGCAAGATCGAACGAGAGATGATAGAACACCAAAAAAAAGGTCTTGGCATGCACAATGGTCGATAATTTAAAGCGCGGACTAATGGTGGGACGTTTCCAACCATTTCACAAAGGACATCTTTGCCTCGTTGGGCAGATCTTTGAAGACTGCGACGAGTTAGTTATTGCTATCGGAAGCGCCCAAATCAACTACAGCTATACGGATCCGTTTACTGCAGGAGAACGGATAATGATGATACATGCCGCTTTGGTAGAATCGAAGATAGATTTGACAAAATGCCACATTGTACCTGTGGTAAACGATGAAAATAATGCTAGATGGTTTGGACATCTTAAATCTATGGTACCTCATTTTGATATTCTTTATTCTGGCAACGAATTTGTTACAAACTTGGTGTCGGGTCAGACTGAAATTCTGAAACCTAGGTTTAGTAGGAGGAATGAGTACAATGGTACAAATATTCGTAAACTTATGTCAAGATCACATCGCTGGAAAAAATTTGTTCCAGACTCTGTGGCCGGAATCATCGAGCAGATAGACGGTGTCACTAGAATTCGATTTCTTTTAAACGAGAAATTATCTGAGAGACAGAAAAATGCCCTATGATGACTGACCTTTGAAACTATGCAAAAAAAAGACGATGAAGATTTACCCCACAAATTGACACTGATGTGCATCGACTTAATACCAACTACAGAACCTTCGTCAATAACATTAAAGCTAATCGGTAACTCCAATTTGGACAGACCCAGAGTGCGACTCCAGTTAATGTCGCGTCGGAGTAGATCTATGCGACTTTGCCTAGCCCTTCGCTGGAGCCTCGCAAAATTCCATTAGGACGCCATTAATCGATTTGGGATGAATAAAAGTAATTCTTCTCCCATAAGATCCAAGCCTCAGTCCGCCAAGGATCTTCATACCATTTGCGGTTGCCCTAGAAATGTCTTTCTCGATATCATCCGCAGTTATGGCGATATGATGTATTCCTTCACCTCGGTCGACCAGAAATTTTTTAATTGGGCTATCTTCGGCAGTTGGTTCCATCAGCTCAATCCTCGTGTCCGCTAATTCTAGCATTGCAACTCGGACCTTTTCATTATGAACTATCTCTACTTCTAAACGATCTACTTTCAAAATTCTTTGGTAGTTTCCTACTGCTACATCTAAATTGCTAACAGCAATAGCTACATGATCTATTCGCATTTCGTCATCCTGTCTCTACTATCCAACAGTCTGGTTAATAATGATAATTCAAGTCCGCGATAATTGGTAAGAAGATCACAAGTACTTGCACATCCAAGATGAGAATAAACCGACGTTTTCAAGAAGAGAGCATTTGATCTATTTTCTTTAAGTGCGTAACCAAGTTATATAAGACTTCGATTTTACTCTTGGGCGAGTTTGCATATCGTATGACATTGTCTATAAACGCACTGATTGGAATGACCTCCTCTCCTAGAACTTCAATCCCCTTGGATGTGAGCAAGTAGGACTTTTGGGACGGAGCAGATTCAACGCCACTAAGAAAATAATTATGCGCATCTCCCATCGCTGAGCTGGCATTAACATACTGTCCTTTCAGTATTTCAGTTTCATTTGTGATCTCTTGTTCTATAGCGCCCATTTTATCGATAAGTTTGTTTATTCGCAGCATACTTTCATCTATCGCAGCAGAAGACAAATAATTTTGAGGCCTTAAGACGTGGTAAGCTAGTGGAGTGAATAAAATACTATTACTATTATTCGACAGCCACTTTCTCTGTATGTTCCGTTTGTTCGTCCATTTTCTTTAATTCAGTCAGCAAGAACTGCTTATACTTGTCACGCTCCTGTTCTGTCATTCTATCAAGATTCGAGCTGAGTGTGGCGCCTATTGTAGATACTCTATCTATCAAATCTAGTGCCATAAACTTGCCGACACTCCCTACTCTTAGCATCACGTCAACTTGCTTCTGTAACATCTTATGAACTGACTGTATGTCAGCAGCCATTTCAAGCCCTTTGGGTGTAATTTTGTACCTCCCGTTCTCTGTCTCATCTATAAGCCCCTCCTCGAGTAACCGACCCAGCATAGGGTAAATCAATCCAGGGGACGGCTTCCATTTTCCCTCACTTTGAAGAGTAGCTTTATCAATAATTTCTTTGCCTGATAGCTGTTGGTCTTTTAGCAGGCCGAGCACATAGTGCCTTGAGAATCCTCTGGGAATCACACTCCCTACCCTCGAAAACCAATTGGATAGCATATCACTAGTAATATCGCTAGCGACTTATTAACGTTTCTTTGAATCTGGCTCTGTTGCAAAAGCGGGTGTTGAGATAGGCTGTTGAATGTCGGGCGCTTTCGTTGCGTAACGGGTTCTAGTCGTACTGCCTATGTTTAAATAGACCGTATAACGGCCGCCGCCTCAAGGAGGTGAACCCGTAGGTGACACAATGAATGAAATTTGTAGATTGCTAAATGCGGCCAGCGTCGTGGTCACGGTGCTCGGTGCCGCAATAGTAGTCGCCCAAATAGCAAATGATTGTCCGTGTTAGTCAGCCAGACTAGCATTGTGATGTAGTATAAGAGCTCCCCTTTTTTCACCAGCATAAAATATTATTTGGACACTGATAAACATTTCCATGATAATCCGTATATATTTGGATGTCGAATACTAGATGAAGGCAAAGACAACTTACAGCATCCAATAGCACCTTATGGG
>CAKOFP010000214.1 GCA_933226995.1 Candidatus Nitrosopolaris rasttigaisensis
CTTGAATATATCTACAAATTCTCCTATAGTGTTAGCAGTTGTTGTGAAGCAGTTCAAATATACTATAATGGAAAATAGCCTCTGAGAAATGAACCACAACGTAACTGTAGCAATCGCAGCTATCGTCGCAGCTATGACACTGACGGCAGTAGCTTTCGCTATACCACAACAGGCCTTAGGATACAAACACAACAACCACAGTGACAAAAACAGCTTAAAGGTTAATCAACAGACCAGCCAAGCTAATGTCTGTACTGGCGCGGCGCCAGCAGATGGAGAAGATGACGGTCAAGGTAGAGAGGAACGTCTATCAGCAGAGGAAGCAGCATCAGCACCAACAATCTGTCAAAACAACGGGACCAACACAGCTGACATAAGTCGCTGATGCGTTAATGTAAAAGAGCACACATGAAGAAATGTAAAAACACATATTCTTTCCATTTTTTTGAGAGTGTATGTGGATCTAATTTTAGCAGGTTCCAGGCCGGAGATTTGTAAGGGAAACCATCTGACTATTGAATTAAAAAAACAATTACTCGCACTAATGCCATTCAACTTTACTATCGGGCCCATGAATTTTGGTATCGGGAGCCACCTAGAAACCCGCCACCAATTGTACTCACAAAACTAGTTAGGTTACAGTACAAGATAGTTTATTATGACAAAGATGAACGCGAGAATAATCACACGCAAGCAAGTTCAAGATAGTGACCCGTAAGCAACCGTCGCCGTAGTACTACAAACGAATGAAAGGCTGAACCAAGACTTATATCATTTGCTCCGAGGTCGATAAAATACATTCTAGAATACTCGAGAAAGAATAATATTCCATTATGAGATCATAAATACCTAAAAAGGACACGATTCATTACTTGATCAACGAAATAAACCATTTATCCATCGATAGTACGCATCTAACGAAAATGAATTATCCGACGTTTACGATACAGAACCTGTCCCGCAATGCTGGGTATTTTGAGTGCTAAGGTTTCTGACATAACACAGCAATTGTCTAAAATGAGCCCTAATGGAGATGTAATGTAATGTCTTCATTGCAAGAATACCATAAGAAAAGAAATTTTGACGATACTCCAGAGCCAACAGCAGCAAACAGACAGGAGCAAAAAGAGACAAGAGGTAAACAGAGGAGCAAATCCGATGATTTGAGATTTGTGGTACAAAAACATCAAGCAACGAGATTACATTATGACTTTAGATTGGAATCAATAGATGGCACACTAAAATCATGGGCTGTACCGAAAGGTATCTCACTTGATCCAAAAACAAAGAGGCTAGCAATTATGACTGAAGATCACCCCTTGGATTATTTGCTCTTTGAAGGTATGATTCCTGAAGGAAACTATGGAGCAGGTACTGTAATCGTATGGGATACAGGGTCTTATATCACAGAGCGAGAACTTTCAGAGCAGCTAAAAACTGGAAAGATATCCTTTATTTTATTTGGCCAAAAATTAAAAGGAAGATTTGCACTAATCAAGATTAAAGGAAGAAAAGGAGCAGAACAAGATAATAATCAATGGCTTTTAATAAAAGAAAATGATGAATATGCTTCGCCTGGTCTAGATCTGAGTAGGACAAGACCTGAATCAGTATTAACTAAAAGAACAATTGAAGCTTTGGAAGCCACAAGATTAGAAAGCGTCAATCGTAACCAACTAGAACAAAAAAGAAGGACAAGGAGAAGCAAAGAGGAAATAGACGCAAACGACAAAGAGAGAGGAGAAAAAGAACTCGAGCCAAACATCACATCTCATTATGAGTTTCCAACTGCGGTTAAGCCGATGCTGGCCACATTAGTAAACAAGCCATTTGACAGCATAGATTGGGTCTTCGAAATAAAGTGGGATGGAGTCCGTGCTCTGGATTTTCTTAGCAAGGCACGACAAATTTTCGAACTAAAGTCCAGAAATGATAAATTAATTACTCACAGATACCCGGAATTGTTATCACCATTAGAGGCTGCGATAAACTGCAGAGAATCTGTGATTCTTGATGGAGAAATAGTTGTGTTGGACGAGAAAGGCTATCCTAATTTTCAAAACCATCAAAGAAGAATGAATGTCGACTCTCCCAAGGAGATTGCGACGCTGGCAAAACAGATACCAGCCACGTATTATCTGTTTGATATCCTGTATCTTGATGGAAAGAATCTGCAGAGTTTACCGTTTGTGGATAGAAGACAAATCTTATCGGATGTGATAAGACCAAACGACAAAATCAAAATATCAGATTTTGTTGAAGAGAAGGGACTCGAGGTATATAAAAACATCAAAACTATGAATCTAGAAGGAATTATGGCAAAGAGGAAATCTAGCATGTATATGCAGGGAACAAGATCTACTGATTGGCTAAAGATCAAGATTATAAAAACTCAGGATTGCGTAGTAATAGGATATACTAAAGGGGAAGGAAACAGAGCAGGTTATTTCGGCTCACTCCTTTTGGCAATGTATGATAAGACAGGAGAATTAGTATTTGTTGGTCATGTTGGCAGCGGATTTGATTTTAGTTTACTTGATACGGCGTATAAAAGGTTGGAAAAAATGAAGGTAGACACGTGTCCTATAAATTACGTGCCATATACAAATAGAGAACCGGTTTGGATAAGGCCAGAACTTGTAGTAGAGGTAAAGTTCCATGGCTGGACAAAGGATATGATTATGAGGACACCCATATTTCTGAGATTTAGAGAAGATAAATCACCTAGTGAATGTATTATTGAGATGGAAGAACCCCTAGCAGAAGTTGTTCCAATTGTTGACCCTACTACTTATCATACTTCTAATATAAGAAAATCAATTAATATGAAACCTAGTAATGTGCAATCATTTTCTAATCTTGACAAAATTTTCTGGAACAAGACAAAAGACCACCGAGCATTAACCAAAAGAGATTTGATTGATTACTATGAAACAATGAGCGGTTATATACTGCCACATCTTAAAGATAGACCTATTTCTCTAAGTCGATATCCTGATGGAGCATTAGGAAAGCACTTTTACCATAAAAATTGGGATAAACAAAGACCAGAGTATGTTGAAATCGTAAAAGTTTATTCCGAGAGTCGTGGAGGAATAATCAACTACATAGTATGCAACAATAAAGATACGCTTCTATGGCTTGCAAATTTGGGATGTATTGAAATGCATCCATGGTACAGCAGAGTCAAAGATTTCGATTCCTGCCAAGGAGCAGAAATAGAGGAAGACAAGTGTGGATTGAATTACCCTGACTTCATAATTTTTGATTTGGATCCATACATTTATTCTGGATACGAAGCTGCTGGTGAGGAGCCAGAATATAATACCAAAGGGTTCAAAGCAGTTGTTGAAGTAGCTTATTACCTAAAGGACTTACTTGCCACACTAAACATAGGCTCGTACGTAAAAACGTCAGGAAAAACTGGCTTACATATTTTTGTTCCAATACTACCTTCATATGTATATGATCAAACCAGAAAATTTGCTGAGGTTATAGGGAAGATTTTGGTTAGAAGATATACAGAAAAAATTACTATGGAATGGAATACTGCGAGAAGAAAAGGAAAGGTTTTCTTTGATTATAACCAGAATTCTAAAGGAAAGACTATAGCGTCAATTTTTTCGGCGAGACCAACTCCTTCAGCTACTGTATCTATGCCAGTACGATGGGAAGAGCTATCTTCAATTATGCCAACAGATTTTAACATACTAAACGTACCTGTAGCTATCAAAAGAACAGGAGACTCATGGAAAAATATTCTAGAAGAAAAACAAGATATTGATAAAATTCTTGAAAATGTGAAACAAATCCAATAACGATTATTTCGTAATATACTATTCAAACAGAGATGTTCCCAGACATTCGCCCACGCTTTACCAGTTTTCTGATTTATATGACCGTTTATTCTAATGAACGACGTGTTGCTATTGTTGCCTCGAGACAGAATAAACTTCTGTATTTTGTCTCTGCTACATAAATATACCATTCTAGGCATAGTAAGTGTCATAATGGATAGTGTGAGCTCGGATAGCTTACACTATAAAAGCTGAGCCCATATGAGACTAGACAAAGAAATAGAAACAGAAAACAACAGAATGCAAAAATGAGAACTCGTGATAAATTCGATATATTTTCGGATATTCTAAAGGCGGCTGGTCGAAGAAATATGGGATCGACTATAGCCGAAGTGACTAGGGAAGCGTCTTTGAACGCAGAACAAGCAAAAGAGTTAATAATAGATATGCTTGAAATTGGTCTCCTAGAGTTCAACAAAGAAAAGACTTTAAAAACAACAACAAAAGGATGGCGATTCGTAATGATTTACAAGAATTTAATCGAGTTTATATCAATTTCTTCCAAGATAGATCATATGTCTGTTGGGTCGATTTAACAGGCTAGCCAAAAATATTACAAAAGAGAGACATCATTCATGGCTTGTCTTCACCGTCAACACTCATTAAAATCGCTCAGACCTGTGCCAAAATATCAAGAGATGATGAGGGGTGTTTGCCATTCCCGGCTCTAGCCGGAATGAGGAATTGTAACAAGGTATTTGTGAATATTCTTATTACGTTTCATGATCTGCTGCAGAGTTTCAAATGCAAAAATCAACCACGAATTTCAGTTGTGCAGTATTAATGCTTATTAATATTATCATGCCTAGATAACTAAAAGCGCCATTATCATAGAATTGGAGTTGGAATTCCACTGATTTTGGATGTAATAACTACAATAAGCGGCTACTGCTGGCACTATCAGCATCTTCCAACAAGCGATGTATGAAAGGGCAAGGATATAGTATAAACTAGACATTTTTGGCAAGATATATATACTCTTTTTTCACTACATATCTAGCAATGAGCAAAAGAGATAAAGTTATGCTTGTAACCGCACTTTCACTTTCAATCGTAGCAATAATGCAAGGGTCGGTTTTTGACACTACCAGGACTACTGGAGTGAGCTTAGCAAGCCTCGCTGCTGCTATAACACACATACAAGATGATGGAAAAATGATAAATGGTAATAATCCAAATCAGCCATTAACACCAACCAATCGACAATCGACATCTGACACAATTGACACATCGTTCAAGAACATAGCTTTACAATCTAATACCAACGACCCCACTACTCAAACTACAAACCTTACTGCTGTCTTCAAGCAAGTGGAGAATTCTGTTGTTCAAATCACAGCTAGAACACCAAACCCCAATTTGCAAGTTATAATAAATGGTAATCCATTAGGAGGTCAATCTACAAGATTAGGTTCTGGATTCGTATACGATAAGCAAGGACACATAATAACCAATAGTCATGTAATTGATGGAGCTACTACAGCCGATATAACGTTTATTGACGGAAATACCTATACAGCTAAAGTCATAGGAAAAGATACCTCAGGAGATATTGCAGTATTACAAATCACCGATAATTTCTCATCTGAAAACCTTGTTCCTCTTACGATTTCAAATTCTTCTTCTCTCCAGGTAGGACAGCAAGTAATAGCTATCGGTAATCCATTTGGACTTAGTGATACAATGACAACTGGCATTGTGAGCCAAATGGGACGTCTAATCCCTAATCCTGATACAGGATTTTCAATACCAGGAGGAATTCAAACAGATGCACCAATTAACCCAGGTAATTCTGGTGGGCCGTTATTAAATACACAAGGACAAGTTATAGGAATAAATACAGCAATTAATTCTGCTACTGGCGGATTCTCTGGAATAGGATTTGCGGTTCCATCAAATGCAGTTATTAGAGAACTTGCAACATTGACTAAAACTGGAACATTCAATCATCCATGGCTTGGAATTGCTGGTGGCAAGATTATTCCAGATTTAGCTCAGAGTGCAGGTTTACCAAGGAATTACAAAGGCGTCGTTGTTGGTACAGTTCAGGCAGGTAGTCCTGCAGAAAAAGCAGGCCTACAAGCAGTAACCCAAAATGATTCTTCGACTACTCAACATATCGGTGACATTATAACAGGAGTTGATGGACATCCTTTGAGAAGTATAGATGATCTCATAAATTACATCGACTTGCATAAATCAATTGGGGATAATGTAGTACTAACTGTGAACAGACATGGCCAAATAATGAATTTGAATCTAGTGCTACAGGCACGGCCGCCATCGTTAGGGAACCCTACACCACAAGAATCAATTCTTCCTTGATACAATCCCCCACATTTTTTTATAGATCGATATAGTATCTGGAATATCTACTGAGAACATTTGTAAGCGGTTATGCCGATGAGCAATTATGTCGTGATGAGATCTATTATGATTGGTGTAGAGATAAGGTTTCAATCATGTTATTGTGTACCCATGATGTTACTGATTTACAATTTTGCTAATCGCGGAACCTATATACTCAGCATCATTCGGTAACATCTGCCGATGTCTATATCTGAAATAATTTTTGGTATCAAATTTCCACATGACATCCGATAATCCATTAAAGATCAAATTTGGTAATTGATAGATCGTGAATGGCATAGTTACAATGATTCTCTTTAAGATATTTGCGATATCTGGTCCGTAGTAAGCTGTCAGTACAATCAGAAATTTATAATTCGCAGCTCTTACTCTCCCCTATCCTCTAAATTTGCTAGGCTCTGTTACTTTTGTGAAGAATGTAGTTTTTTCCTTTATCTGTGTCGCTAAGTTGAGCCATCGACTACTCAAGCCGCACATGCGAAGGGATGCGATCACTCAACTCCCCTCTCCCAGTTTAAGTGTTATTTAGAATCTTTACTCCGATTTCACCACTGTCAGCATTTGTTGCCAAGGTGGAATGAATCTATTCGCTCCTATGACCGATGACCGCAGCTGGTAAAAATGTGTATTGCTTAGCCGAATTGTGGTATAGCATACCAAATGTTATTAATGATTGGATACATTGTAATCCTACGTAGGCTGTAAAAAGTCGCTGTGGTTGTATTCAAAAAAAAATGAGAGGACGTGTGTCTTACTTTTCTTTTGATCAGCGGTGTATATCAGCTTGGTTCTGGGCTACGTTGTCACATACTGCGCTTGATGTACAATTATTCAGCTGATTGATCGACTGAGAGACATCTATCCTGTTACTGTTATTATTGTGGTTGTGGTGGTTGTGGTGGTAGTGGTGGTGTCCATAAGATGCGAAAGCCTGTTGTGGTATCGCAAATCCGACTGCCGTCAATGCGAGTGCTGCTACTGCTACGATTGGTGCAATTGCTAATGCCTTGTGGTTCATTTATTCTCAGTTAGAGGATAATATTCTATACTATATCTGAGATGCTTCACATCGAGTGCTAGAAATATAGGAGAAATAATTGATATATTATTGAACACTGATATATTAATTAGAAAGATCGAGTACACTTCATTTACATGACAAAGATGATAATAATACATTTAGCGAACATATGACTGTATAAATCAGTGGAATGTTTAGAATTAAAGATCATAAAGTAGACGGATAACAATTTCTTGTATTCATTGTTCAGTGCGATTAGGGGTAGATAAGGCATGGATAAAGATAGGGTTTGTTTATAATATGGTTCAGATCTC
>CAKOFP010000215.1 GCA_933226995.1 Candidatus Nitrosopolaris rasttigaisensis
ATTCAGGTGTCTGCCTATCTGAAGCCGTTTTGTCAGGATTGTAAAGCCATCTGAAGAACTTGACAAGCCGCTGACGTTTTTCATTATAAGTTCCAATCCATTTATGCAATGGGTCAGAGGCTTCAGGTTTTCTAAGGCTATCTAGATAGAGAAGTATATCCTCTTCCGTCATATCCTTGAATGGTTTATGATTCAAAAATTTTGAAAGCACAATCAACGTCGATATAATATTGAGTCTATATGCATCAGCAATATTGACTTCTGTCTTTTGTGATAGAACATAATTGACAATTGTGAGGGCATTTTCTAATGATAGTCTACTCAGATCGGTCAGGTGTCTGTGGACATATACTGCGAGTCCTTCAGTTGCCAAGTCTATTCTCCTTGTATTTACTTGATTATCGGATCCTTGTTGTGGTTGTTGAAGGTGATGTGAATGCTTGGCTTTCTCGTAATGAGACCTTATTCCCATTCTCGCTGACATTGGGTCAGTCTTCGATGCAGTTGACGCTATTACCATTTATTTTCTTCTTCGATATGATATAGTATATCGTGCATAAAATACATTCTATTGAACATTATTTGTTGTAACAAAGGCAATCTAAAATAGGTTGAACCATAGCTAATAATAATGATGAGATGTCATTGGAGATTGTAATATTATGAGTGAAGACAAGTCAGAACAAGAATTGGCTAAATGGCGCAAGAAAATAGAAATGATAGGTATTGATATAAAAGGCCTAAATCAAGAGACAGAAACAGGGCGGTTCAAACTAAAAACAAAGTTTATGAACGAACATTTTATAAATGAATTAGATAAAATAGGTTTGCAACTCATAAACATTCGAGGAACTTTTATTGGCAGACTTGTGGCACTTTTAGAAGCAAAAAATGTGAACTCCATGTCAACTAATACTAATACTTAGTACCTTAAAATAGTTGGCGCATTTCAAAACACCTATAACCGTCCATTAAGAATAATGATTACGATTATTGTCTTGTCAGCCTTAATTCTATTATGATATTATCATGATGAAGTTCTAAGCTATTGAAAATCTAAGAGTAGATTTGATCAATCTTACGATAAAGAATGTAAAGGGAATGAGGATTGGCACCAACACCGTCCACGAAGTTAAAGTCACCGGTCATGTTATTCAGTTCCACAAATTTCTTGTTTGACTTTTCGTTAAGGATATGATAATGGGCAACAATACCACCGACTATACAAGTATGAATAACAAATATTTCTTTATCATGACAAGCATAGGTAAATCATCATTTGACGCGCCCTTGCAGCCGAAGAAGAGAAAATGGAATGATTGTCATGAAAAGTCTCTGACGGATGCAAGATGAAAGTAAAGTAAGTTGCACTTGATACTTTATTTATACGTTGATAATTTCTTCTATGACCATCAGATAAATCAGTTTCAGATTTCATAGAAGGGATATTTTGTATTTTAGTCAAAACCTTGCCTTTTCCATAAGCCATAATCTTTAATGTTACTTATCATACTGCATTCATTCTTCTGAATGAATAAGATCCGAATATTGCAAAGACGATCGTAAACGCAACTAATACACCGATATCTAACGCGAATGAATACATAGATGTTCCAATGATAGCATTTCTGAGAGCATCAACAGCATAGGTAGCAGGATCTATAGTGCTTAGGAAGAAAAGCCAACCCGGAAGGTTCTTGAGTGGAAAAAGAGCTGCACTTAAAAAGAAAAGAGGAAATACTACAAAGCTAATTATTAACTGAAATCCCTCTAGACTTTCAATGTAGCTACCAATGGCAAGTCCAACTGAGGTCAGGGCAAATGAGAGGAGCAGTACTACTGTGATAGTCTGAATTAAGGATAATACATTAAGATTAATTCCTATAGCCATTCCAATAACTAAGAGGATGGCGGCTTGGACTAAAGATGTGGTCATACCTCCTAGTGTCTTGCCTATGAAGACAGTATCCCTGCTTACGGGTGCTACCATCACACTCTTAAGAAAATCGAATTTTCTATCCCATATTATATATGAGCCAAAAAACACAGAAGAGAATATTACAGACATGCTAACTATACCAGGAAATATGAATTTTTGATAATCTACACCGGTAGAAGGATGAGTGGAACCAAAGCCAGAGCCAATAACAAACAACCACAATACTGGGGTGAAAGTAGATGCTATTAATCGGCTTCGTTCTCTAAGAAATACTTTGAACTCACGAAGCCAGAGGGCATATAATCTGCCAAGATTTGCTTCTATTATTATAGTATCAACTACTTTATTGAGCATAATATTTTCTATGAAACCTCCTTCACAATGTTGTCCTTGGTTATATGTAAGCTGCTATAATACTTGTTATGAAGACAAAATGAGTTTACCTAATCATTGACACCGTTTAGGAAAGAATTTGAAATAAATTCAATATAGTCTGCGTCCAAAATACTTCAAATACGCCCACATAAGATAAGACTATCGATTTGCTGATGGAATAAGTTGCTACTCTATGGCCATTTAAGAGTTAATTCTTCATACTAACTAACATGTCATAAATGAATAAGATAAAATAGGTTTGCAACTCAACATTCGAGAAATTTGTATGAGCAGACTCCTAGGAAGCAAAAATTTGAAACTCGATGTCATCTTGACCGGCTACACACCTAAATTTAAAAAAATGGCATCTATTTTATTTCTGGTCGTAGCGTGCATATTTTTCCATAAAACCTCCTTCTGCCTCTTCCTTGATATTCCGTCCAGTAGACCTAAGAAATACATCGTTCAATGTGGGGATTGTATATTCAACTGATTCGGCATCAATATACTTTAAAATTATAGGAAGATTCCGACTAGCGTTATCTACTGATAAAACAAGCAATCCATCATCACTGATATTTTCAATTTTATGAACGAAGCTGAAATTCTTTAACATATCTATATTCGGCCGCTTCTTTTCCACTAGCTTGAGTTTTACAATATCACCTCCCATCATGCCTTTCAATTTTGAGGGTGTATCAAGCGCAATTATTTTACCTCTATCTATAATACCAATTCTATCGCATAGCATATCAGCCTCTTCCATATAATGAGTTGTCAATATTATGGTGATCTTCTCCTCTTTTACAAGCCGCTCTATATATTTCCACATAGATTCCCTGCTGCTTGGGTCAAGACCTAATGTTGGCTCATCGAGAAAAATTACTTTAGGTTTGTGAATAAGCCCCCGGGCAATTTCTAATCGTCTACGCATTCCTCCAGAATATTTCTTGACCTGATCGCTTTTTCTTTCAGTCAGTCCTACTAAATCAAGTACTTCAGCAATTCGTTTTTCTCTCATATGACGCGGCACGCTGTAAAGCCAAGAATGGAGTTTCAAATTTTCATATCCGGTGAGCATATCATCGCTACTCGGGGCTTGGAACACAATGCCCACGCTGCCTCTCACCTTAGCAGATTGAGTTACGATGTCAAAACCATTTACCGTAGCAGTACCCGAAGTAGGTTTGAGTAGAGTCGCAAGCATATGTATGGTCGTGGTCTTGCCAGCACCATTTGACCCCAAAAGTCCGAAAACCTCGTTTTCATGTATATCAAGATTGAGTCTGTCGACGGCAGTCAAATTGTCGTATCTTTTGACTAGATCACGTATAGCTATCAAACAATCTATCGAGATGTAGATCAGGGTATTATGCCTTGAGATTTTAAAAAAATAGAAATAGTCTATTTGAAAGGTGCGCCAGCCGACAAAATATCCATTCGACACCTAACAATGATAATAAAAATTGATTGATAAGATCACTTGCCTATCTTGAACATCTTTGTCCCGCACACAGTACAAATTCCTTGTGTGGCTGGCTTTCCATTTTTCATTGTGACCTTTTTCTCGTCTCTCATCTCTCTTTTTGACTTACATTTAACGCAATACGCTTCCATGGCAATGCAACCTGTTATGCAAGAATATAAAATGGTTGCCATAAAACCTAGCGACCCTTATCCTGTATAAACAATAAATTAGAATATTTGGAAAACTTGGAAAAACGCTAACAATTTACTAACAACACTTACTTATATTAGAAAACTTTGCTAAATTATAGTTCAATATCATGATAATCCATATACCTGTTAGGCATCGGCAGCAGGGTGGAAAAATTACTCTAAAGGTCAATATTGCAGAACCGGGTCGATCGCTTTTGGATAGGCCATTGCTGTTATCGCAAATGTTCCTTCACTCGGTGTTTTGTTTGTATATTTGGTCTAATTCGTCAGTTTCTTGTTGCTTTCTTACTTCCTTGACTAATTCTTTCACATTCGGCCTTTTCTTTCCATTCAGAAGACATCATGTCTTATCAGTCCGATACCTGAGATTACGCCAATTATTACGATGGATTGTAGAGTTGATATTACTCGATGCGATGCAGATTGAGCAGTCACATGCTACACTCCATAACATGTTGGCTATTTTAAACAAATCATGTATTCCATTCAATTGATTATCATATCTCTTTAGATCACAAGTTCAGCGTAGCGAAGAGGATGTATAAATTGCGTACGTCTGCTGGACCTTTATTATCCGCCAGGGATGCAGGTCGAAGGCTAAGAGAGAGGTCACATTCATCACAAAGGTAGCAAAGTCTATCAAAGTCGGATGATAGTATTGTGATATCATGACATCTGGGACATTCAATCTCGTGTTCTATATCTTTTAATTTCTATTCTGTGACTTCAAGGTCATATCAACAACCGACAAATAATTTGGATTCTACGAGCGACGGTTATGGTGATAATTGACTGCTCATCTTAGGCATATTATGGGTTTGGTCGCAATTATTACTATTTGATGGGTCAAGGAGCTAAGTGTCGATGTTTTAGCTTTTGTTAATGATCTTAATGATTTTGGATCACTTATTCAATCAGGGAATGTGCGTGCATGTTTCTATCTGAGAGCAAACTCGTATCTTCTCATCCATGTTCTCCCAATGCCAGATATTGTCAATTTAATGCTATTTTCTTCAGCATCCTCCTTTTCTTCTATAAAGCGGTTATATTTTAGAAAACCAATCCACGTTGAGACCATTTGCTCATTATTGTCAAATTTTTGCGCTATATCCTTTATCGATTGCCCATCAGACAAGCATTTTAAAATATAGATCGCACCGGTAAGTCCAGAGAAGCGATCAATGTTTACAGGATGGTTTGGGTTGTTCTTTAGCGTAATAATATGGACCTCTTTCGCACCGTTATGACGGCATGCAATCCTTTGTTCGATTACATAGTCTTTCTCCCATACTTAAATGTTTTACATGAGATGAGATGAGATGGCGATGTCATAGCTAGTCATTGAAGTCGTCAAATTCATCCCTCAGTACACTGAAGAAAAGCGCCTACTGGTATTGGAGGTAAATTAATTCAACGAAAAATAACCCAATTACTATTGCCACTATTTTTACTACCTTCTCTAAATCATATCCAATTAATACACCTACAGAGAAGCCTCTACCTATGATAACACTCATTGATGTTATGTTTTCAATATTCAATATGTGCCGTTCAACCCTTATCGTTCCAATTGCAGTGGTATTCCATTGGATTGTCGCAAAAGCAAAGACCATGTCAACAAATAACCTGATATCTATTGAATTGAATTCGGTAAAGTGCTATTCTCAGCACGATTATCACAGGTAATAGTCAATAATAAATAACAACAGTTCATTAAATCAATAGATATTTTTAATAATGTAGAAGTATATACGCCTCTCCAACTAACAAAATAGAGATAATTTGAATTTATGGAAACAAGAAAAAGAACGAAGTACATGATTGCAGCTGGCGTTGTTACAACAGCTATAGTAGCAGGCGTGATAGGTTGGAGTAAGAGGAAATCTAAAGAAGTTCGAACGGAAATAGATATCAGAGCATCTGATGAGCGAGTATGGCAAATACTCACAGACTTCCCAAACTTTGTTAACTGGAATCCGTTTATTACTAAAATAAGCGGAGACTTGAAGAAAGATGCAAGGCTAAAAGTCCGCATTCAACCTCTAGGTGAAAGAGCGATGACCTTTAGACCAATAATACTTAATGTGGAACCAAAGCGAGAGCTTCACTGGATAGGTAGGCTTGCAGTACCAGGGTTATTCAGCGGAGAGCACATTTTCACAATAGAGCCCCTAGGGAAGGATCATGTACGTTTTATCCATAGGGAAATCTTCACTGGTCTATTTGTGCTAATTTATGCTGGCAACTTTGATACAAACATACGTCAAGGCTTCGAAGATATGAATCAGGCTCTAAAAGCTAAAGCGGAACAATCAATACCTATATCATGACGATGATACA
>CAKOFP010000216.1 GCA_933226995.1 Candidatus Nitrosopolaris rasttigaisensis
GTTTATACGACTTTTATTGGATATCAAAATGCCAAAATGGATGGATTGCATTTGCCATGAAATGAAAAAGAAAGTCAATAAGGTTAATGTGTGTTTTTTAACATCTAGTGAGGTGTATTATGGGAAGTTTAGGAAAGAAAAAGAGTTCGCGTCACTAGATAAGGATTTATTCATTCGCAAACCCATTCAAAATGAAGACTTGGTAGGGTAAATAAGCACTATAATAAGTCAAACTAAATAATCTTAATAATAATAATAGGCAAATGAAAAACAAAGTACGAAAATAAACCCTGCCTTATTAATACACTAAAGACTTTCTCGGCTATTCAAGAATCAAATAATATGTGAATTTAAACGGGAGATCTCATAGTTCAATGAAGCCGGCAATGACTCCATTGTGTTTTTCAGGGACTCAACACCTTCCTCATGACGATGATGATCATAGCACTGGGAGGAGTATTTGGATTGTTTTAGCAACATTGGCTAGTACTACTAACCTATATAAGATAATTTCAATAATCTAAAAGATAATCGTGGTAGAACAAAACGATGATCACCACAACCATGATCATCAGGACGAGCATGGGGAATCCTCCTCCCCTTCATCTGTTGTTGCAAAGAAGCGTCAAGATGCACATAAGGAGAAACTCAAAGTAGCTATAACCTCGATCGTAGCTTCAGCAGGTCTTGCCATTTTTAAAATTATTATAGGATTTTCTACCAACAGTCTGGGGATATTATCCGAAGCTTTCCATTCTGGACTTGATGTAATGGCTGCGTTAATGACATTATACGCTATACGCATGGTAATGAGACCACCAGATTCGAAATATACGTACGGATATGCCAAAGTTGAAAGCGTATCAAGTCTGTCCGAAATAATCCTACTATTTGCAGTTGCTGGCTGGATATTCTATGAAGGTGTCGAAAGAATACTCTTCAAAAGCATCCAACCCGAGATTACACTATTCTCATTTATAATCATGTTTGTATCTATTGGGATTGATTTTGGAAGATCTAGAGTATTATATAGAACTGCAAGAAAGTATGGCAGTCAAGCGCTGGAAGCGGATGCACTTCATTTCAAAACGGATATGATAACATCGTCCATAGTTATTGTGGGACTGCTTTTCGTATTCTTATTTCATATTCCAAAGGCTGATGCCTATGCGGCAGTTATAGTAGCAGGAATGATAATTTACACGTCTCTTGGTCTGGGAAGAAGGACATTGGATGTATTGTTGGATAAGGCACCTAAAGGTGCATATCAACGGGTACTAGAGGCGGTATCTGGATTAGACGGTGTCGACAAGGCACATGATATTCGCATAAGGAAAATGGGATCGGAAACTTTTGTTGATATGCATATCGAAGTTCCACGAACAAGTACACATGATAAAGCGCATAAAGTAGCAACATCGGTTGAAGAAAAAGTAAGGGGAGTCCTTCCCGCCTCTGATGTCCTAGTACATGTAGATGCAACAGAATCCGCTAGCGAAACGATTACTGATAGGATCAGATTAGTTGCCGCGGAAACAGAAGGAATAAAAAACGTTCATTCAATATATCTATCAAAGATAACACCAACATCTAGATCACTAGAATCGACTAAAGAAGAAGTAACTAATCCCGATTTGACTAATAATTTATCGGATCTCCACGGTATAAAACGAGGATCGATACTTCACGTGTATCTTGATGTACAGATGGATCGGGATCTTGACCTTAAGACCGCTCATGGCATTATAGATTCCTTTGAAATAAGACTGAAAGAGGTAGCTCCGGAGTTAAGAGACATCACTACACACATGGAGACAGAAACCAGTGAATACGTATCAATGGGGACCGAGAAGAAACCCGCCATAGCGTACTTAGAAAGAATAAGAAATGCAGCTCTCTCCATACCTGGAGTAGTTGATTGCAAAGATATTGGGGTAGTATACGTTAATGATGAACAACACATCACCCTATCAATAAAGATCAAATCTACGCCAGAAAAGACGATTAAGACAATAGAAGACGCGCATAGATTAGCAACGAGCGTTCAAAACCTAGTTATCAGGCAAACTGGTGCTTCTAGAGTCATTGTACATACAGAACCAGACTAACGTACTATGTGGTATGCTTATTTAGCGCCAATTTGCAATAATTTCCGATTAGATTGCTATTGCATTTTTTTTGAATAATAGTTTCAATGCTACAAAAAAAGAAAGGCAATTTTGTTTTATCACAATGAAAGCCAAAATCCTTACTAGATCCTTGCTAGGTAATATGCAAACAGGTATTGATTACATATATCCCAAAATATTTCTTCCAATCCCTCAGACATGATACCGATTTCTCATCGACGTTTTCGGACACAGAATTCCATCATAATCTGACGCTATATCAGATATCCGTGCGTATGCCCAAAAAGAATCATTCCTGGAAGGACCTTGACTACCTGCGTGTGATGATGTATTTGTTTGGCTGACTTGGCACAGTGACATAGTTCTTTCTTACCATTCTCAGAAATTGCTAGTAAATTGGATTTCCCATAGATGTGCTTTCTCTTGCTTCGAGGCAGCGGAAATTTCTAACTCTTCAAGATATTTGAAACCGCAATCATCCAACACGTCTTCAAAATCATACCGTCCTACAAACGTTCGCTTTTCTTGTTCCAGGCGTCTTACAAGAGCAGACTTTATCGCTTCCGAGTATCTCCGCTTTTTACTGTAGACATACCATAGGTTATGTGCACCCCGTAACCTCGACAAGATGTCGTAGATTTCGTTTGACATCTGTGTATAATAGCGATTCATAATCTCGGTGTTAACATCCTCCCATGACGGTGTTCTCCATGAGGCAACCCGTTCAAACCCGTGTCCATCAAACTCTGCTGCTAAGCTAATACCTTGATCCAACGTCGTTACGATTACGTCTGTTTTAGCAGCAATGGCATCCCGAAAATCTATCCCGGGCTCCATCCACCCCACGAAAATAATATCAAATTTTTTTTCAATTCCCCAGCGTGCATCAGCTATTGTGACGTAGTCGGGTTTAGGTAAATTACAGCCATAAAATATGCTAGCACTGTTTTCAATACCTGTTGCACCAGAGATAAATTCTCGTATCTTGATTAGAAAATCTCCGTACCCGCAACCGATATCACAATATCCAGGACTATTTGAGACAGCTTTTGCGATTGCGACTACACGTAATACATCTATTTTTCTATAAGTAAAATATGTCCCTCGCAACAAGGGGAAACTAAAACGTTCATGATGAGGTGAGACAGAATATCTTCTAAACTGCCGTAATGATTCCGCAGCCATTTGCAGATCTCTTGTTTTAAATGGCATCCGCAGAGAATTAGGATTTAGTCGTGTTATTTTTTCCTTGCCTTGTATTGGATCGAAGGACTTGTGCATCTGGTGGATCGGACACGTATGTGGAAGGTGAGGTTATTGTAATAGCAAATAATTATGATAATAGATAGGCCTGAGGCTCTTGCAAAGATAGTAATATGA
>CAKOFP010000217.1 GCA_933226995.1 Candidatus Nitrosopolaris rasttigaisensis
CCTATATATATAAACTGTCATATTTACAAATTATACAAATTATCAACAGATAACTAACTATCACAAGGAAAAATTAGCAAGTCAGCACTCATCTACTAGACTAGTCTGGCATGATAATAATATTAACTTGCATCATCATAAGCTTCTTGAGAATAATAGTTAACAGATATTTTTACCTCTTATGCGCACTTTTTTAGCAACATTGCCTCGAGGCCCGACTCGACTTGACTTAGCGTATGAAATGCTATGTAGCTTAAAATCGTGTCAAATTAGTTTACCCCACTTAAATAGGCGACTTGATTATACTTTTTACTTCTAATGACTATTCTTATAGCTGCGATGCAGGATTTAGTCCTCTTACTTGAATCATCAAAGACAGGTTGGAAAACCCGTGAGTCTCTGAAAGGAACTCATCCACAATCCGTAACATTTGATCCTCGAAATCCAAACCGTGCCTATTGCGGTACGTTCGGTGATGGACTATGGAAAAGCGATGATGGCGGACAAACTTGGGATAGAATTGGAAAAGACGCTATATCCAGTAATGACGTGATGTCAGTTTCAGTTAGCCGCCTAGAACAGGGAAATAAAGTATATGTTGGAACTGAACCGACCGCTTTGTATAGATCTGATGACGAAGGACACTCTTGGCAGAGAATGAGTACTCTTAACAATTTGGAGTCATCCAAATCGTGGAGCTTTCCTCCTAGACCTTGGACTTCTCATGTACGTTGGATTGAATTAGACGCAAACATTCCTGATTATCTTTTTGTTGCAATAGAAGCTGGAGCTCTAGTCCAGAGTCGTGATGGTGGCAGAACTTGGATAGACCGGGTTGAGCAAGGACCATATGATACTCACACTCTGACTACACATCAAAAGGCCCCTAAAAGTCTCTACTCTTCTGCAGGCGACGGCTATTTTGAAAGCTTTGATTACGGAGAGTCTTGGAAGAGGCCCACAGCTGGGCTTAAGCATCATTACATTTATGGACTTGCTGTTGATCCGGCTGATCCCCACACTATTGTTGTATCGGCATCTGAATCGGCCTGGCGAGCACATTCCATTGAAGGGGCGAATTCATTAGTATATAGAAGATCTGTGGGGGATGATGGTGGGGAGTGGAAAGCAATTTCAAATGGTCTTCCGGAATCACGAGGAACAATTATTGCTATCCTTGCCGCAAATCCAATAAATAGGGGAGAATTCTATGCCATTAACAACCGCGGAGTATTTTGTTCTACTGATACAGGTCTTACGTGGAGAGAGCTCGATGTATCGTGGTCCAAAGAATATCTTTCACAACATCCTTGGGCACTAGCAATTCGAGAAGACTAGTAGTTCCATGAATTGGATTATTTTTTAACCGTTAACATTTTTCGGAGAATATTAAGGACGTTATACACAGTCGTATTGATGAGATGTTATAACCCTCATGAGACAAAGGAAAAATATCGAAAAAAGTTTGGATTGCGGCTTTGGTCAGGCTGTCTATCATCTACAAAAATAATTGCCCTTGAAACCCGTAATGTGCCAAATACATCCAAGATGCGAGCCAAAGATTTCAAGAGTTAGATGTTATATTTTGTGTTATGTTTTTTCTAGCTCTCAATCTCGCTCCATATTTCAAACACCCACAATTTTAAGATAATCCGAATAACCTTCTAAGTGCTTTCTTCTTTGCTTTCCTACATTTCATTTCATTTGAAATTTGCTTGTGACGAGTCACTTCTTACTCTCCTTCTTGTAAGACTCTATAAGTTTTCTGATAATATCTCCTATAGATGCATCTTTCATACGCCACGTTAATTATACAGGTTAGCGGTGTTTATTTGTCTAAGATGATCAAGGAGACTACTGGAGTCACCAAAGCTGAATCAGAATACAATAGCTACGAATGACTCGTTACCACGCAAGATCGTTAGAATGATAGCATAGCAAGCAAACTTCTAGATCATCTTTACATTAGCTACTACAACATACTAGTTATTTCCAATTTTTTATCTAGTATATATTTATTCTTTTAACGATTCCATAGATTTGTTGTCCCATAAAATGCCTCTGAGTATCTTTATCGGCTAGACTAATAGCGATTGTCCTACCATTCGAGATAACAACCGTTGTATGTACGTCATTCCATGCCTTCTTCCCATTTGTTCCGACATCCAAAATGCCTGAGATAGATACGCTCTTATCCGGAGTTAGTAGAATAGGGATATTATTACTATTATTAACCCGAAAGTTACTCAATTGATGAGTATGATTGGTAATTCCACCATTGATAGGGCCTGTATAAAAGTTAGCTGCAAAGCTTGTTAGATTCCCTTTGTCTACGGTCATATTCCAATCACCCGACAGTATAAATTTTTGAACAGTACTCATATCAAGTGTCTTAGTGTTCGGTGGCATTCCTAGAACTAGGGAACTTATCGCTCCATTCATGCTGAATGTATTGGTAGGCTTTGTTGTTGCAGTGGTGGTTTGTCCTAACGTTAACCCAATAAAACATGTTAAAATTGTCGCAATCGCTATGGCCGGTAAGATTATCCTGATAGCATTTCTTGACATCAATAATTCTTTTTTCATGGTTTGTACATATCCCAATCAAAATGACCTAACAGTTGCTTATGTGTTTTACTCAACAAAAGGACTCTATCAGCGGAGACTGATCGTAAATGAGTGTCTAGCTCCCAACTGTTTGAAATATGGTGACGATGTTTGCTATTAACTGGAAGAGCGTAAATACTACATCATGTCCCATGCTAGGTGTGAAGACTTTGTGATCCGGAAATTTATATTGCGAATACCAAAATGATATGTAAAGACTAGCAGATAATGATGCAAAGGAAGAGAAATGTCCGATCTCAATCCTCTATGATCCGAGCAGAGAATATATGTAAAATTTGTGACCTCAATTTTTAAACCCCGAAAAAGATATATGTAATTTTAAGTGGTAGGAAAATCATGATTAACCAAACATCAATCATTTTCGTAGTAGCAGCAATGTTGTTGACAGCAGCCGTAGCAACCGCACTATATGCAAGCAGTTCTGCAGCGGCACAGATGAGTATGTCAGTAAGTAATTCAACTAGCGGAGCCAAGAATATGACAAACGCCACAATGGCTGGGAACATGACGAAAAATATGACAAGCGGCCCGGCTAAAACAACAAACAATACAAAGTA
>CAKOFP010000218.1 GCA_933226995.1 Candidatus Nitrosopolaris rasttigaisensis
ACTTACGGTCTGAGTAACGTAGGCAGGAGAGGGAGAGAAACCGAGCAAATATCTCTCGGGCTAATTTTTGTTAAGTAGGTTTTTAGTGTCGAAAATAACAATATCTCTACCAGGTAACAAATTTGCATCTGTTTAGGAAGAAAGAGATCCTCCGGTGCAGTAATTGTGATAAAATGTTAAGTCATAAATACAAGCCTCGACCCGAATGGAAGGTCCAAGGGTTCTTTTGTAGTGGATGTCATATGGAAATGACTAAGGAATTTATTCTAAGACAACAAGAAGAGAAGACAAAGCTTGAACAGGTCCCTGACATTTGCATTCTCTGTAAAAAAGAACTCTTGCTTGAAACGGATAAGAATAAACCAAGCTGGCAATGGAATATGGAACGCGAGAGTATGCTGTGCAAGTGTTGTTATGAAAAGAAAGCCCTAGACTACGAGAAAAAGATGAACTATTGTACAACGTGCAGCAATAGATTGGCGTTTATCCGGTACAATCCAAAACCAAAATGGAATATTGAAGGCCAGTTATGTAGAAAATGTTGGGACAAGCAGAATCAGGTAAGGCCCTAAACAATGATGGACATCTTCAAAAAGCATATCTGTGATAGATGTGGTACGAAATTTCGGAGAGTCGAGGCGCTGATGCAACACCTTCAAGTAATTCATGGAAAAGGGTTATTTTATGAGTGCAAACCCTGCAACGCGAAATTCGATGGTATGGAACAGATGCGAGACCATTTAAAAAAATTTCACTCATATGATAAACGAGGGATAGGTGAAAAAAAGAGAACATAAGAGTGACATAAAGAATAAAATAACCTGGTGAAGGGATGTTTTCACATGGTAAAGGTGTGTCTCAAATGCAGTAAAGAGTTTGATGAAAAATTGATTGATGATCCAGGCTCTGAAGCATATCCTTCATGTCCGGAGTGTTGGAAGGAATGGACTAATTATGCCGTTATGGTAATGAATGAAATGAGATTGGATATGTCTCTACCTGAGCATAGGAAAGCACTTCGAAAATACGAAAAAACGTTCTTTGGGTTAGAAAAATCAGAAGGCGAATTACAGAAAAATCCTGATAAACGTCCCCAACAATAAAACGGGAACTATTTCATTTCCAAAATCTCTATTGCGGCAGCTGGCATCATCTCTATGAGTTTATTCCTATTTGGTACGGACAACATAGCCTCCTTTAGGCAATCAATGAATTTTTGCTTTTTGACTTCATCTAAACTCATAAATGCCTGAATCAAACAGTCAATATTTAGTTTCTCTATTACAGAGTCCTTTAGAATTTCTTCACAATAAAGTCTTAACATCAGAACTATTCTGCTAGTGTCAAATTCGGATAGAACTTCCATCCAAGTCTTTGCTAACATAGCGAGTATCTCAGCCTGGATCGAAGAAGCGGCATTTAGTGCCAACGCTATCGTTTCGCGCTTATCGGATTCGCCAAGTATATAAAAATCCTTCAGTTTCTTACGAAGAATTGGTTCCCGCAGAAAATCTGGCAGATTAGCCAGAATTTGTATGATACTCACAGCTGCTTTAGAACCGAATGTCACCGACAGTTTAAGGGTAGTATTGATGCAGTATTTAATTCTATGAAATAGTACCAAACCGCGTCATCTTTGTTACTGTTAATTATTATTCGTGCCTAAACTAGGCTTAAATATTCACGGATCTCAAGAGTCCACATATGCCATGTCTTGTAATCGTGGGAGGGTTCTTCGGAGACGAGGGCAAAGGCAAAGTTATCGCCTATCTTGCCAACAAAGAAAACCCTGTCATCGCCGTAAGAGGTGGAGTAGGTCCCAATGCAGGGCATACCTTCTGCCATCAAGGCAAGACCTATAAAGTTAGGATGCTGCCAAGTGCCGCCTTGAATTCTACGACAAAGTTATTAATAGGAGCTGGCGTTTTAGTTGATCCCAATATACTATTAGATGAAATCAAGACCTTCGGTGTGTCTAATAGAACTTTGATTGATTCGCAGTGTGGGATAATAGAGAAAGTGCATATCGAAAGAGACATTGGTGGCATTCATCTGAAAAATAAGATAGGTACAACGGGAACAGGCACTGGTCCTGCTAACGCAGACAGGGCAATTCGGGTTCTCAAACTTGCTAAAGATATTCCCGAATTAACGCGATATGTTGGAGACGTTAGTGATACTGTCAATGATGCCTTGGATAGGAACGAGAGCGTTCTGGTTGAGGGAACCCAGGGTACATTTCTGTCGCTATACCATGGAGGATACCCGTATGTAACCTCCAAGGACGTCACAGCTTCTGCGATTTGTTCTGATGTTGGAATTGGGCCAAAAAAAGTGAATGATGTCCTAATCGTTTTCAAAGCCTATATCACGCGAGTAGGAGAGGGTCCATTGAAAGATGAGATTACCAGTGAGGACGCTAAAGTGAGGGGATGGTTAGAGTACGGGAGTGTGACCGGTAGGCAAAGAAGAGCAGCGCCGTTCGACCCAGTTATCGCCAAAAAGGCAATAAGGTTAAATGGCGCTACGCAAATTGCGATCACTAAATTAGATATCGTATTTCCTGGTTCTGCTGGTGTAAGGGAATTCTCAAAACTACCGAGGGAAGCGCAAACCTTTATCGAAAATGTAGAACGAGAAACGGGACTAAGAGTTACACTTATCGGAACAGGGGCGGAACTAACCCAACTTATTGACCGAAGAGAGACCAACCAGATTGCAATATGATGGCTTAGCAATGGAGCTTTTCGAAAGGTTCCTTCTTCAATTGGAAATCGGTTTCTCAAGGAATGCTCGCCTGGCGACTCATTTTTCAAAGGAATTTCCTCTGTATAATTCGCGTCTGTCGACTGCGAGCAATTGTTAGCGTTTTCTCAAGAATATCATCGTTTCCTTGACTAACATAATAAGTAGCCCATGCTAAGATTTTACCAGCAGATTGTTGGGAACAATATTTGTTTAGGGTCATGTTGGAGTTGTGGTTTCTCAAAAGAAAATAATAAAATCAGCAAGGGTTGTGCACAGTGCAACACAATGCAGCACTCTTCCTTCAACGACGGTAAAGTCAAAGCATTTGCTAGACATAAAGCTAATCACAAATAGAGAACATGAATTAGTATCTAATGTGATAGATGATTATACTATCGAAGTTCTAACTACAAATGTACAGATTATTCGTTTTCATTCTTAATGCTATGCAACCTATAGCATAGCATCTCATTTGTTTGGAGATAATACGCGTTAACTTAGCAGGTCCAACCTATGCGCTCACAATAACTTGGTTTCGAATGACTTTTAATAGCATGTACAGTATGAATAGTAAAATTGCAACTTAAGTCTCCATGCTATGTAGAGCTGTTGAATTTGAATAACTTTGGCAGGTTGGTCTGCGCATTAGAGCGCACCCCGATGCCTGCATTCTCGCTGGTTTTAGATCAACAATTTGTGTTCGCGGTTCAAACGGATTTTATAGAGGGGAGGCCAGTAATCTATTTTGTAAAGAGCGAAGAAACGAAATACGGTCAGTATATGGCATACAGGATCACAGGGGTGACAGAAGAAGTTGCTGTGGTCGATTCAGTCGTGAATCCGAGCTTCATTTACACACCGATAATCAATGTTGAT
>CAKOFP010000219.1 GCA_933226995.1 Candidatus Nitrosopolaris rasttigaisensis
ATTTCAATATTTCCATTTTCAGGCAGGTAATTGAACACTTCTCTGGTGAAATGATAAACACCAGCGTTTATCCATTTATCTTTGATTATAGGCTTTTCCAGGAAACCAAGTACGTTAGAATGATCATCGACTTCGACAACTCCATAAGGACTCCTTAATGGAACGAGTGCTAATGATGCGGTATTGCTGTTAAGCAAATTATTAGGATCAAGATCCGTTAATATGTCTCCATTTACCATAAAGAAGCCTTCCTCTCTCACCCCGCCTAAGAGACTTTCAGCATTCTTAAGCGCACCGCCTGTCCCCAAAGGCTCTTCTTCTACCGCATAGCCGACCTTGACCCCGAATCTAGTTCCACTTCCTATATAGTCGATGATTTGTTCTTTAAGATATCCAACGCATATAACCATCTCGTTCGTTCCGTGCTTCTTAAACCACTTAATTTGCCATTCTATAATTGGAATGTTTAATACCTCGATCATTGGTTTGGGTCTTTCGTCCGTTAACGGCCTCAATCTCTTACCCAACCCTCCTGCCAAAATTATCGCCTTCATCGTTTGGCAGTCATACTGTTTTGTATAAAAAGAGTATGCAGAACTGCAATCCTTTTTTAGCAGAACGGAATGAAAGACGAATGCAAAAATTATTTTTGGGTATACTGTTTTCTCTCGATTACCACCCTATCCAACCTGACTTTCGCGACGCCTAGACCTACCAAAACTATACCAGTACCGATGGTAAAGCCAATGGTTATCGTTGCATTTCTCGTGGTTCCTGAACCCTCGGCGATTAATATTATCATACCAGCTATGATGATACCACCGTTAATTATCAGAAGCATTGCGATCACTTGGGAAGGCTCTCCCAGCGTTATCACGAAAGCTATTATAGACATTATTACAGCACCGCCGCCGAACACACCACCCCTAGCCGCCTTATTGATGGGCAAGAAACCCGAGTGACTAGGCGACCCCACTCCGCTGGAGGAGAGTGCGACATCGGCGCCGTAAATAATCAATAATATTAAAGAGGCCACCAGCAATCCGGTAGCCACTTTGACCTTTATCATTATGATACATCTAATAGTGACACATAATAAACCTATTTTGACGCTTAGTCCCTGAAAAGCTTGCAGACAGATTTATATAAATCCCAGTAATGCCAGTCCTAGGATTTGCATCGACCCTTACAGATACTCTCCCGGAAGTTGAATCCAAACGAATAAACACTAGACATATCATGTCAAGCCTCTAATCCATTTCGTGCCGAGCGTTTGAAGATAACCTGCTGTTCGATGTTTGTACAAGGAACTATGTCGCCTCCCCTTTCGGCTCATTTTTGAAGTATCTCAGAGACAAAGTTTCAATATGCAACCTGGGCAAAATTTTATCAGCAACGATCTCTTCTATTTTGAAACGTTTATTTGTGACCGTGGCAACTTTTGGGATAACACAAAGCATTTCAACCCCGGCTAACTTTTTGACTGCAGTAAGTAATTGTTTATCTACGGCTGTTGCCCTTTTAGGAAAGTCGTTCATGACCAAACCCATAACATCTAAACTATAAGCTTTTGAAGCATTAACCGTAAGAAGTATGTGGTTTAGTGTACCGAGGCTACATCTGGCAACAACAATGGTGGGCAAGTTAAGAATCTTTACGAAATCTGCAAATGTTTCCGTTTCTGTCAGTGGAACCATTAGGCCTCCTATTCCCTCCACAATCACGATGTCATGCTTGATCGCAAGATTGTTGAAGGCATCAAGAACAGTATGCATGCTAACTTTTTTCTGTTTTGTAACAGCTGATGCAACGTAAGGAGACGCTGGCACGGAATAGAAAAAAGGATTCATCTCTCTGTCTGTGTCTGTTGCGTGGGCTGCTCTAGCCAATATTGCAGTATCCTTTGATCTGTACTTCCTTGAAAATACGCCTTTTGCTGCTGCAAATGGCTTCATTATGCCTACGTTAATCCCCCTTGCGCGAAGAACACGCACCAGGGCAGCCGCTATGACAGTCTTCCCAACGCCTGTGTCTGTCCCTGTAATAAGTAGTCCGAGCATGGAAATGCTATTAGAGCAATTTGAGTACCATTTAATTGAAATGCGACTCGCTCAGGCCGACAAGCGGTACATCTGGCACCCCTATACACAAATGGAAGACTGGAAAAAATGGGATAACAGAGTGATTGTAGGGGGAAAGGGATTCTATTTGATCGATAACGAAGGAAGGAGGTATCTGGATGGGATTGCTAGTATGTGGTGCAATGTCTGGGGACATGGTAGGAACGAAATTGTCAGCAAGATGTCAGAGCAGCTCCGAACTCTTCAACACTCAACACTCTTCGGATTAGCCAACGCTCCTTCAATAACTCTTGCTGAAAAGCTGTTAAAGCTCTCTCGAGGGATGCAGAGTGTTTTTTATTCTGACAACGGTTCCACAGCAGTTGAGGTTGCAATGAAGATGGCAGTTCAGTATTGGCGTAACAAAGGTAAGCCAAAAAAAACACATTTCATTGCGCTCGAACATGGTTATCATGGTGACACGCTGGGTGCTATGTCTTTAGGGTACATACCCAAGTACTTTCGTGCCTACAAGCCCATCCTAACTAAAGTATACAGAGCCCCCAGTCCATGGGACAAAGGCCGAACCGCAAAAAGCAAAGATAACCTTGTAAATAGATGTATTGAACAAACTGAGCGTATTATCGTGAAAAACGGCTACGGTTGTGCCGCGCTGGTCATGGAGAGTGGCGCACAAATAGCTGGGGGAGGGATAATTTACGAAAAAGGCTATCAGCAAAAAATTTCGGAACTCTGTAAGAAACATGATCTACTTCTGATCGCCGATGAAGTTGCCACGGGGTTTGGTAGACTCGGAAATATGATAGAATATTTAGCACAACGGTCTACCCCAGATATCGTTTGCTTCGGCAAAGCTTTAACCGGGGGATATAGTCCTCTAGCCGTGACTCTTACGACAGCAGAGATCTACAATGCATTTCTTGGGAACTACTCTGATGGCAAGCAGTTCTATCACGGGCATACTTTTACAGGCCACCCGATCGCCTGTGCAGCCGCGATAGCAAATCTTGACTTATACAAAAGACGCAACTTGTTGCAGAGAATCAGAGAGAATAGCCGTTACTTAGAGCGGCGACTCGAGGAAGTCTCCAGGTCGCCAATTGTGTCAAGTTTGAGACATAAAGGGCTACTAGCAGCATTTGAGCTTCACAAGAACATGAAGCCCATCAACTACATGCAAAATAAAGAAACCATACAGGACTTTATTATGCGTGAATCCATGAAAATGGGTGTCTTTCTAAGATCCTTGGCCAATACTATGATTGTC
This sequence comes from Candidatus Nitrosopolaris rasttigaisensis, assembly GCA_933226995.1. Taxonomy (GTDB): domain Archaea; phylum Thermoproteota; class Nitrososphaeria; order Nitrososphaerales; family Nitrososphaeraceae; genus Nitrosopolaris; species Nitrosopolaris rasttigaisensis. The sequence continues at coordinate 3,349 of CAKOFP010000219.1, forward strand.
ATACCGCCGTTAGCTATTCCGAGGAGATCTCTTAGAACTTTGCTAGATGTCCAGCTTCGTCTCTTGCAGAAGATTGAACAGGAGAGCAAGTAGTGAGTTCTCGTAACTCCTTGTAAAGAGTGGCCTTCGAAACCCCAAGTGCTTTTGCTATTTTTGATCTAGGAGTATTTGCTGATAGCAACTTAATCAAGTGGTCTTTATCGAGTGTTTTGTGAGGTCTGCCTATTGCTTTTCCTGAGGCTTTTGCTCTAGCCATACCATCCTTAGTCCGCTGTACTAACATTTCACGCTCCCTCTCTGCTACCCACGTGAGTATGCCGATCATCAGCCTTCTTATACTGGGTTCTGTATTTTGCAAAAAAGACTCTCTAGGCGAACACGAAATTAGCGGTGCATATTCTTCAATTGCCTTGATCGCATCAAGGGTGTCCCAAAAAGTTCTACCAACACGTGAAAGCTCATACACCAATATGGCATCTATCGGTGCAACCCTCACAAGTTCTAGCAGCTCTTGAAATGCCTTTCTTTTTGCTGCCGGGATTTTCCCACTCACGGCCGAATCTTCAAAAAAGTCAATTACCTGGTAGCCATGTTCATCTGCCCACTTCTGTAGTACCATCTTCTGATTCAGAATCGTCTGTTCTTCTGTACTTACCCTCAAGTATCCGAAAGCACATTTCACAAGTAAGGACCAGCTAATTTACCCTTAACTACAGTGTTGTCAATAAAGTGCGATAACATGTATAAAAAGGGGGGCGCTTAGTTGAACTCAAAGTCGAAGGTAAAAAAATGGGAGTATTTTTTAGTCCTTCCAAAAAAGGACCGGAATTTGAACATTTTACATGATGTGTATTTGTAACGAAATTCGTTCTAAGGTCCATAGGCATAAGCTGATGGGCGCGAATATTCCCACCAACGCACTTCCCAACAACTTCTGCTCATATTCGCGCTTTTTGTAGGATAAAATGCCCACCTAACACTTAGTTTTATGCCGTTTCACACTAGTTGAAAAGCGCGTAGTTGCTTACTCACTTTTCTATACTCGAATTCTGAAATATCTTAACCGTCATAATTCGATTATTCAAAAAGTTAATTATGGTCAACATATTTTCAATTCCAATGCAGAATCATGACTTCATCCATGATAAGACCAATAACGTCCTCGCTGGCTTGGCTGTTTCTTTTAAAGAAGCGGAGCGATTACTTTCAACAGACGATATTGGAACCTTAGCCCAATGCGCGAACACGATCACAAGAGCTTTTAATGCAAATAAAGTAGATGTCGAAACACTCCTAAATGCAAAGTCCGGCTCTTGTCCCGAGAACTGCTCCTTTTGCTCACAATCATCGTTTTACGATAGTAGGATAAATAAGCATCCACTTTTGCCCACAGAAGTAATATTACAACGAGCGCAGATCGCGAAAGAAGGCGGTGCTTCAAGTTTTTGTCTTGTTTGTGCTTATAGGGCACCACCAGAAAAAGATTTTCAAGATATTTGCAAAACGATTGTGGAAATAAAGAAGAAGGTGGACATTGACGTTAATGTCTCACTTGGATTCATGACGCATGCAAGGGCTGGTAAACTAAAATCTATTGGGGTCAAACGATACAATCATAATCTAGAGGCTGCCGAAAGTTACTTTTCAAAGATATGTAAAACACACGATTTTGCTGACAGAATGAGGACTGCGCAGATTGTAAAAGATGAGGGACTGGAACTATGTTGTGGAGGAATCATTGGAATGGGGGAAACTCCTCAACAGAGGCTAGAACTGGGCTTTTCTATTGCTTCGCTTGCGCCAGAAGAGGTTCCAGTGAATATCTTAGTGGCCCAGCAGGGTACTCCTCTAGCACAAATTCCTCAGATCGCAGTCGATGATGCCATAAGAATAATTGCGGTTTGGCGATTTTTAATGCCTAAGACAATTCTGAAGATAGCCGGAGGAAGAGAGCTGCATTTAAAGGATAATGGCAGACTGGCTTTGAGAGCAGGCGCAAACGGGTTGATCACCGGTGGATATCTCACGGTGGGCGGAAATAGCCCGGACAAGGACCTGCAGATGATACACGAAATTGGTCTACACACCTAATAGTATTAAACTTGAACTCGCTGAGCTCAAAAAATATAACTTGTATAGGAGACCACATAGGATTGAGGTCTACGGAGCGAGAGCATTAGTCAATGGCGTAGAAAAAGTCCATTTATGTTCAAATGATTATCTCGGATTATCTAGGAATCCACTAGTCCTTAAAGAAGCTCGATTTTCGTTACGTCATATATCACAGTGCAGTTCTAGGTTAGTAGCTGGAAATGCTCCAAAGTTATTAGAGCTCGAAGAGCAAATCGCAAAACACAGAGATACAGAATCATCACTCCTTTATCCGAATGGATATATGGCAAATCTGGGGGTCATTACTTCAATCGCCAACAAGGGTACGACGATAATCAGTGACGAACTCAACCATGCAAGCATAATAGATGCGTGTAGACTAAGTCGTGCAATTATCAAGGTTTTCCGTCATAACGATCTCGAAGATCTAGAGACCCTACTACGCTCAACTACTGGCGATAAGATTGTAATCACTGAGGGTGTCTTTAGTATGGATGGTGATTTTTCCGACCTAGATCAGATCTGTTGCCTTGCCAAGGATTATAATGCTATGATGATAGTTGATGATGCTCATGGGGATTTTATATTTGGCTCACCTGGCTCCTATTCTGGCGTACCGGGGTACTTTGATGTTAAAGGGATGATAGATGTTAACGTCAGCAGTTTGAGCAAGGGGTTAGGATGCTTCGGTGGATACGTCGCAAGCTCTAAGTTGGTTAGAGAACTTTTGATCAATAAATCACGTCAATTCATTTATACCTCCGCGTTACCAGAGCACTTGTCTGCAGCAGCCCTGGCAGCCATTCCGTTTGCAGAAAAAGGAAATCTGCAACATAGGCTATTTAGAAATGTTGAATTTTTTTACAAAAAATTGACACATCTAGGCTTTTCAATTAACAGGAGCCCCAGCCAGATTATCCCTGTGATGATCGGTGATGAAAAGTTAGCCATCGATTTTTCTAACGAATTACTGCTAGATGGTGTTTTCGTTCAACCTATTAGATACCCTACTGTGGGAAGGGGAAAGGCTCGACTCAGGCTGACTGTGACTTCCTTGCACACTAAAGGTGATCTTCTCACTGCGGCTGACTCTTTCGAGATCATTGGGAAAAAAAATAATATTATCTAACTAATGATGCAAGTACAAACACAAGAGTCATCTAGAAAAGGCTTGCGCCGTTTCTCGAAATATCCCACCCAGTCGGTTTTGAATATCCATAAAAAGACACGTATTGCTAAACTCGAGTTTAGAAATACATATTAACAAGATTCTCGTCACTTGATCCTTGGAATCAAAGCCGTTCACATTTAGGCTGCAGCTAACGAAAACACAACAAAAAGAAGTACAAACTTATCTAGAGTCGCTTTCCGTAGGTATGATTTTGTTTGGCTTACGATTTGCGTATAAACGCGAAAGAGCAATTTCTGGCGGATATCTTATGCCAGGTCGCAAAAGCATAGTAAAAAAAGAGACAGTCATGCTTAATCATACTCAGGCAGGGTGGCGATTAACCAACTGGAAGGCTATGATACGGTCCTACCGCGACAAAGGATACAGCTATCCTACGATATCGCGAATAAAAAAGGAGATCAGAGTAATTGCCTATACTAATAAATGAAGGGCGGAAGAATTTTTGGTGAACTCTAAAAAAGTGAGGCTTCCGTTTTTCTTGTCTGCATCGTGTTTGAAGGTAAGTCTGGAAACTTTTCTTTCATGTTTTCCTCTACGATTGAACTTGCTTCTTCGATGATTTTCATTGCATCTTCATTCAGCCCTGTGTTTCCAGCCGCTATCTCGGCAGTTGGGATATGTCCCGAGTCTGTCATAATATTACCTAGCAAATCCGAGATCTGGCCTAATGATTGATCCGCTTCTGGCATCATCGATGAGAGTCTCCCTTGGATTCCCTTAATTACTGACATCGCTGGACTCAGCGTTACAACCACATCACCTAGCTCAGTAATCGTGTTCAATCTTAGTTGTATTTGTTCGAGGGCTAATTTTGCCGAAGTTACCATCTTGTTCATCTTCCGTACTTGAGACAACTCGCTGGACAGTACTCTCGCATAGTGAGAGTCATGGTTTTGCACAGAATTAACAATGCGTTTAAAGATCAGCTGATCCTTTTCCTGCATCTTCGCCGATATAGTTTCAAGTTTCGAAATCTGAAGATGTAATTTGTTTTGCGCATCTTCAATCCTTGGCTTAAGTGGTGGCTGTGGCTTTAGGCCTTCGAGGAGTTTATTTCCCACGCTTTCTCCCTGTGGTTTTATCCATTTGTTACCGAATGACATATGTAAATTGGCACCCGCTCATTCTATCATAGATAGACTAAAAATCCACATGTGTATCAAACATGTGTCACCGTGGCGACTGCAATTAACGGTTACAAGTGAAAAAATGTGTCAATTTAACGAGGTAAAGACCTTCACCGGTGCTACAACCACCGTCTTCAGCTTGGCCTAATTGGGAAGGCCCCACAGGTCTTACAGTAATTGGTTTTAGCTGAAACACAGCCGCTACATCCGGGGCATCGAGCGTCAGAACAATGCTCCTCGTATGGCGGGCAAAAATAACTTCTAAAAACGTCGTAATAATAAAGATGCTCTTTATCCTTGACAATGACGCTCTCTGCTCGGGCCTGCTCTGCTCTCGAACGAAATGCAATGTCGTTAAATTGGGCTTCCAAAAAATGTTTTAAATTGACGGTGGCTGCTCCTTCCTCCTGAGCAAGTTTCGGTCTCCAAACTATTTGATTCCCAAGCTCTCCTAGAAAGCACTTTCTTAAGATAAATTTACCCCACATCTTCCCCGAGAACTCGCCTATTTTTTTTGCTGGAGCTATGGATTTGGCATAATTGAGAAAGATATCGTCCAGAAAAGGCGCCTTGACTTCAATATCGAGTGTTTTTGCAAGACTTATTGAAGAGAAATGCATTATATCCCACAGTCTCCTTAGTTCAATATCCAATCTATTGACATCCATAAAATATCGATTAAGATAGTTATAACCTGCAAACAACTCGTCGCCGCCGTCACCTGTCATTATAGCCGAGAAGCCTTGTTTTTTAGCGTTCATTATCCCTGTGTAAACAACACAGGAATTTCTAATGTCGATGGGGCTAAACGTCTTTAGACCAAGGATTACCGCTCGCAAGATATGAAACAGACTGTTATTATTATTATTTAGGGTTAGTTCCGTATGAATTGTATTGTATTTGTGCGCCACCATCTTAGCGTAATGAAGATCTGGTGCCTGATTGTCCCATGCAACAGTGAAAGTTTGCTTCGGTCTCGAGATATCGGCCAGAATACTGCTGTCTAGACCGCCAGATAGTAGTAATGCCTTGCACTGGTTCCTGTCTACTGACTCCCTCAGTGCAAACTTCAATTCTGAACAATCTGATTCTATCAAATCACACTTTTATTATAGAAGAGCTCATATTTTTTTGCACCGAACAGTATACGCCTCATATGTGTCAACCGAATCTCACCAAGACCCCATGGACTTGGAGTATGGCCTCGTAAGTGGTTAGGTTAGTTATGCGACCCTTGTCCTCTTCTATATTTCTTGTTGGATCTCCTCGGAATCGCTTAAATCAGGCAGTTCCGGGATAGTCGGTAGAAGAAGAAGGAGCTGTTCATACTTCCCAAGATACACCTGACCTGCCTCCGTGGTTCTGTACAGACCGGAATTCTCCGAGTAGTTCACTAATCCTCTTTCTACTGCAATCGCAAGGTATCGAATCAATTGAGAATGTGATACCATCGCATTGTTCATTATGGTAGTTTTGTATTCCCAGTCTTTCGTAGCGGAACGTAAAATAGAAGCCATTATTTCAATTTCAGAACGATTCTTCAATTTTTATGACCTACCTCTCCCCAGTTTTTTCGCATTTTTAATAAAAGAGCGTTAGACAAATTATCAAGACCAAAATGTTTACAAAACGCTGACAACAGAACCCTGGGTTATAACTCTTGATCTCTAACGAAATTGGAAATGAGACGTAGGCAAGTTTTTTAAAGACTTCGCACAGGAAAGAACCTACATGATAAAAGAAAAAATCAAAGTAAACAATAATGCTTACAACTTAACACTTAACGACCAAACTCAGATGTATGCCATGAGACTTCGTCGCCTTTACCAACAAACCTATACAGATGTGGACAGTTTTGATGAAGTTAGTTCAGAAATTTCTACAACCGTTAATAATCTCCTCAAGCACTCGGTATCTCCTGAGGTCAAGGAAGATGACATGGACGGCGTAATACAACAGCTTTTGAAGATGTACGAGAAATCTTTTCAAAAGCCATAATACCATATAAAATTGATTAAACATTCTAACTCTAATCCAAATCAGTAGTTCGAACAGCTAAGGCGACTCACGAAATCATCGAGACAAAAGTCTAAATAAGATTTCAAGAAAATCTCCTGTATGCAAGCTGTAGCTACGAAGAAGTGCATTAACCCAGCATGCGGCTTGTCATTCGATATTGAAAACGACATTTACAAATGTTCCTGCGGCTCGCTTCTGGATATCATATATTCTAAAGTACCATCTAAAAACCTAGTCGAAGTATTTTATGCTCGGAGAAACCATGGAGGGAATATTTTCAATGAAAGTGGTGTATGGCGCTTCAGAGATCTAATTAATTATCTTGGGATAGACACGGAGAATTTCGACGAGTGCGCAAGATCATTAGTTTCTCTCGACGGAGCAGAGGGAAGGCTTTCTAAGCCATATAAAATGAGCAAAGTTGCTGACTACGCTATGATGAATCACGACAGTTTCTTACTACAACCTGAGGGCTACAACCCGAGTGGATCATTCAAGGACAACGGCATGTCAACCGCTGTTACACACGCAAAAATGCTGAAGGTAAGAAAATTGATTTGCGCCTCCACAGGGAATACTTCTGCTTCGGCAGCGATGTATGCCGCAAACGAAAATATAGAATGCGACGTTTACATCCCAAGAGGCGAAGTGGCAGCCGGGAAATTGAGTCAAGCTTTCCAGTTTGGAGCTCAGGTTATTCAGGTTGATGGCAACTTCGACGATGCACTTGCGGCCTCCCTGGCGGAGGTAAACGAAAGACAAGGATATACGGTTAACTCTGTAAACCCATTCCGTCTCGAAGGACAAAAAGCAATAGTGTATAGAGTGATGGAACTTTTAAACTGGAATCCGCCTGATTGGATCGTCTATCCGGGAGGCGCGTTGGGAAATACTTCTAGTTGCGGTAAATGTCTTATTGAATTGCATGGATGGGGATGGATAAAAAAGATTCCAAGAATTGCAGTCATCAATGCTGAAGGAGCCAATTCATTCTATGAGCTAGTCAATGGTTTGTTTGAAAACAAGAAACTAGATTGGAATAATGGTAGACCCGATCTAGAATTGGTAGATCGATATTATCTCCATAAACAAAGCAAAGGTGTACTCCCGAAAACTCGCGCAACCGCCATACAGATTGGAAAACCGCCCAATTTAGTAAAGGCGTTAAGGGCGATTGACATTACCAAAGGTGTGGTTACACAAGTCAATGACGAGGACATGGCCGACGGAATGTCGATCGTTGGCTTGAATGGATTCGACTGTGAAATGGCATCTGGTGCTGTGCCAGCTGGCGTACGAAAGCTCAGGCTTGAAGGAATTATCAAACCAGATGATGTAGTGGTCGGAATCCTCACAGGAAGGCAGAAGGATCCCAAATTACCAGTAGAATATCATAATAATCGTTCAAACCGATTTGCGAGACCGGCCAGGGAGATGAATAATCATCAGTTTTAACCGGAATTGTATCCTAAGGAACACGTACGCAAGATTTGCTAGTTGCTTTCGATTTCTCAAGAGCAGAAAGCAGTGCGTTGGCCTTTTGTTCAGTTTCTGCCCATTCCGTTTGAGGAATGGAGTCCATTACAATCCCTGCACCTGATTGAATGAAAGCATCGCTTTTATTTGCAAAGATAGATCTGATGGTAATCGCGAAATCGCATGAACCGTTCGCAGAAAAATAACCAAGGGCACCTGCATATGGCCCTCTAAAACTTGGCTCCAACTCATCGATTATTTCCATAGCCCGCAGTTTTGGGGCTCCGGAGACGGTTCCTGCCGGAAAAACGGCCCTAAATGCGTCGTACGAATCAAAACCCCTTTGAAGAATGCTAGTAATGTGCGATATCATGTGCTGTACATGACTGAATCTCTTAACTTTCATTAGCTCCTTAACCTGAACTGTTCCATACTTGCTTACTTTTCCGATGTCGTTGCGAGCTAAATCTACCAACATAGTGTGCTCTGCAACCTCTTTTTCATCGTTGAGAAGATCCTTGCTTAGCTGTTGATTTCTCTTGTCATCATCTGCTACAGGTCTGGTTCCGGCAATTGGGAAGGTCTCCAAATGGTCCCCCGTGACGCGAAGAAGCATTTCGGGACTGGAGCCTATGATATGTTTCCCACCCATCCTGAAAAAGTACATGTAAGGTGACGGATTTATGTCTCTAAGTTTTTCGTATACGGTTAGAATATCTCCAGATATCTTAAAAGTCATACGTTTTGAAAGAACAACTTGAAAGACATCACCATCATAAATATATTTTTTTGATTTATTGACCATTTCTATAAACTGCTTCTGAGTAAGGTTTCGTTCAGGGATTGAATACGAAAATGTCGATTCTTCCTGAAGAGCTCGACTCTCAGATATGAGATCTTTTACCTCTTTGATACGAGAATTTGGTCGGGTCGAAAAATAATAAGCCTGTTTTTCTACGTGATTGTACAGGATCCCGTCTGTGAATATTCCGAATTCTAACAATGGGAAATGATGCTTTCTCGAATTTTGGAGCGGCAACCGGTCCCAGAAGCGTACGGCATCGTAGCTAACGTACCCCACTGCACCACCTAGGTATCTGAACCGATTGTCGGACACCTTGGGAACAACTTCTCGGAGCTGGACCAGTGGGTCTAAAACTTCGGTCACTTTTGTCACTCCCGAACGGTCTGATATGCTAAATTTTTTGGTGTCACAAGTAATCGTTAGTTCGGGGTCAAATCCAATTATTGAAAATTCAGATAACTCTTTAGGACCTACAAGAGATTCAAGTATGAAAACTTTGTCATACCGATGGTACAATCTTTTAAAGATTCCAAACTGATCATCGATCGACTGGATTTTTTCTATATGAAGTTTATTATTTAAGAACCTGACCAAATTTTTCCGCCTTTGGCATTAACTTTCAATATTCCAAAAAATTAAAATCCTTAAATATTTCCAAGTCTTTTCATTAGAATCCTATCTTAAATCCGCCAAGTCATCTTCCCCTGTTAGAAAACCTTTGGGTGCCAACGGTTTCCTTCCCGTAAACCCCTCTTCCTTATCATGCCAGAATTTGATTTCAGTTTCTCCGAGCTTCCAACAAAGCCAGACCTCTTCGTCAAACCTCATACAAGGAAAATCAAGCAAACCATCGTCCACGCTTTTGATCATAATTCCCATTTCCTCGAGCTGCTCTATTGATTTGTATAGACTTGATACTGCTACGTTCAACTGCTGTTTTTTTTTAATGAATCTTTCTAGCGAAGATCCTGATTCGACTGTTTTCTGTACTTCTTCCTGTAATGCAACGACGTTGTTTTTTTGAGAAAGTATAGTGTTAAACCTTCGCTTTACCTCAGGAAGGGCTTTGTTTGCATCCTGAGGAGTGTATATCCTGAACATCCAATATGGTTTTTTAATAACGAGATAATTTATGTATTCCTTTAAGGAAGAGGCCTTATTCTTCGCCGCCTTTGCACCTTAATTTTCGTTATTTTTTGTGCGTTTTTATATGATGTAGGATTAGCATGTCTAATTCTATCGAAGTCTCCTAAACCGTGCGGGTAATTCTCCCACGTATTAGATCGACCAAATAAGTTATCTAACTTAGCCGATGCCGAAAGGGAGAACTTGTTCAGGGTTAAATGCAGAGATTCGTGACTTAGTAGCGAAGAGGCGATTTCGACAATTTTTCCATAATTATGATATTGTTGCCATGTTCTGTAATTTGATATGAATGCACGTGACCTTCCGTAGTAGGATACAAACATCAATCCTCGTTTTCCGGCCATTCCTTTTAGCGTCAGATCCACTACCAATAAACCTCACCCCGGCTTGTTTATCTCAACTTTGGTCTGATTAACTTATCTTTACAATAAATATCCAATATTTTTAGACTCTTTCATGTTTTTGATGCTTCTGACCATTTGAAAACGACAAAACTGTACGTTATGGTAGTGTTTATTGAATATTACAGAGTGCATGCAACTCATCAATGTTAGGAGAACCCATATGAAATTTCGCAAAAGAATTTACTACACACATACTATTTATATAAATTAACCTTAGCATGTGATTTAAATCAAGCAATGGCAGCATTTTCTAAAATTTCTGTGGTCAAATGGCTTAAATCTGTGTCGTGTTATTGTAAATGCTACTTGCTTGATTCACTCAGGCTTTTGCCTGTCAGCTTGCTCAGCAACGATCGGTTTTAATTCCAATCAGGCATATAAAACTGGGAAGTCGTATTGGCGCTTATTTTGAATAGAGCGGACTTGGAAAAAGACCACCACCCTAGCCGATCATTGAAGATCTCTCTTTCTGCATTAGAATCCTGTCTTCGGAATTCCGATCCAAAAAAACTCGTAGGCAACGCGGTTAAATTAAGAGACTCCAAGTTGTTGTTGACCGACATTCGTGACAATATCGTTAAATTAGATCTGGATGATTATGACTCGATATATGTGGTCGGAGCGGGTAAGGCCGCAGCAAGAATGTCAGACGCAGTTTCGACGATTTTAAAGAAAAGACTTTCTGGCGGCGCAATCAATGTTCCCCATGACATGGTTAAAAACACAATTGGTAGTGTTCTAAAAACCCGACAAATAAAGGTGACTGAGGC
>CAKOFP010000220.1 GCA_933226995.1 Candidatus Nitrosopolaris rasttigaisensis
CCATAATAATAATATTTTTAATCAATTTGTTATCTATTTGATATCACTTGACTGATATACGAGCTTGGAAATTCACTTGTTTATTGAATACAACTTTTTCAAATCCAACAATAATTCTGGTCGATGCCATAGATAGTAATAGTAATGTGTATACTTGACTAAAGCACCAAATGACGGGAAAAATGAAAATATTGATCGCAGAGGACGATAGGGATGTTGTATTGTTGTATAAACATTCGATTGAGAAGAGACATCATGAGGTCGTAACTAGCGAAGATGGGGAAGAATGTCTAACTATTTATCACGAAGAATTCCAGCGCGCGAGATTTGGAAAGCGGTACAGCGTAACCAATAGGCCTCCGTTTGATGCCGTGGTCCTTGACCATAAAATGCCGAAGATTAACGGAATGGAAGTTGCAAAAGAAATCCTAGCAATAAATCCACACCAAAGAGTCATCATCGCTTCTGCATTTGTCAAAGAGACTCTTTTCGATCCAATAAAGAATCTGATGCTGGTGGTAGAGGTAATACAAAAACCCTTTCAGCTAACTACTTTAGTTGATACTATCGAAGATAAAGAAATCTATTCAGAACTACAGAATCTTAATGTCGATATTACTGTAGTTAAAGCTCTTAATCCTACACACGAGCAGATAAAAGATCTGTTAGATCGGCTAGCAGAGTTCGGCACATGCAAGAATTCGTGACATCTGAGGGAGTAACCAGGCGCACGAATAGCTAAAATGATTTTAGTAGCCGTTGGATCGTGCGTTGGAAAAATATCTATAACCCTTGGTTATTTCATTCGTTGCAGATTCAATAATGAACAAAACACGGATGATGATTCTAAGTGTCACCATAGTAGTTTTGCTTATTTCTCAGTTTGTCACGAATGGATTAGTCGGTGTTGTTACCGCCTTCTCTACAATTCAAGAAAGCCACAGAGTACCTGCATCGCTATATGCAAATAGCAACACATTACAACTGGCAGTGGAGAGCCATCTCCTACCTTTTACTCAAAGCAGTATTCATAATTCTGATATCCATTATGTTAGTTTGGCAAACCTCACGGCCTCACCATTGCTCACCGATATTTTCAAAAGAGTCGAGAACTCGGTAGTTCAGATAACAAGCAGGGTAAACGACTCAGGTGATCTGCAAATTATTATAAACGGCAACCCTTTGCAAGGCCCCTCTACTAGGTTGGGATCAGGATTTGTTTATGATAATATAGGACACATCGTTTCTAACAATCACGTGGTGAACGGTGCTAACACAGTTGATGTAACCTTCGTTGACGGAAATACATATACGGCAAAGGTAATAGGTACTGACCCTTCTAGCGACCTTGCATTATTACAAATTGTGGATAATTTCTCGGTTGAAAAAGTTGTTCCGCTTGCAATTGCAAACTCATCTAGCCTACAGGTTGGACAGCAGGTAATAGCTATCGGCAATCCATTTGGACTTAGCGATACCATGACAACTGGTATTGTAAGTCAAACGGGACGTTTGCTGCCGAACCCAGATACCCATTTTGGCATACCAAACGGAATTCAGACTGATGCTGCAATTAATCCTGGTAATTCAGGTGGTCCATTATTAAATATGCAAGGACAGGTAGTAGGAATGAATACTGCAATAAGCTCTTCGACGGGCGAGTTCTCGGGTATAGGATTTGCAATCCCATCAAACGCAATAACGCGAATACTGCCATCGCTCATCCAGACCGGAATTTATACCCACCCTTGGCTTGGAATATCTGGCGGTAGCCTAACTCCGGCCTTGGCACGAAGTGCAGGACTAGCAATTAACTACAAGGGAGTTCTAGTCAGCTCAGTACAAGTGGGCAGTCCAGCTGACAAGGCCGGTCTGCTCGGGACTCAGGATGTAAATCCAAATCCACATGTCGGGGATATAATAGTGGCAGTTGATGGTCACAAAGTAAAACGCATTGATGATATCATTAATTACATGGAAACCCAAAAATCTGTGGGCCAAACCGTGAAACTTACCGTAAATAGAAATGGACAGTTCATGGATTTGACAGCGACGCTACAACCACGCCCATCGTCCCTACCTACACCGACCATAGCTCCTCAGTGAGGATCGGCACGGCTCAAGAATAATTTTGTTTTCTATCATAGCACCTCAGATGGTTTTAAATGTGAAGCGATCCCATTATTTTCATAATCTATGAGCGAGAAAAGCGACACACCAAGTCAAGAAACATCTACTCAATGGGCTGAAATAATAGGTCAACTCGTTGACAAGCTAGTAGGAAAGAACATGGCGATGACATATAACTTTGACAATCTAACAATCGATATGCCGAAGGCACGAGGACCAGGCGGTCAACATCTTGGCAGCGTTAAGTGGACTATTAACGGCAAGGTAATAATTGCGACAGAAGCGTACAAAAAAAATAAGATGTTGTGATCGGATCAGAAAAAATGCTATGCCGTGATAAAGGGCTGAGTGAGAACACGGTCACGGTTTGATTTCTCCGAAAAGGTAAGGTACCGATAACTTTGGGAAAAGACGCAAAGCTAACGTTATCGAAACAGATCACAGGAAGCGATGATATGCAAATAAAGAGTGTTAAGCAAACTAGCAATCCTAAGAGCGACTTGAAAACAGATTAAAAACTTATTTTTAATGCGACAACCCTACTCTTTGGATTCGGGGGACAGTAACCCCTACTTCACATTCGCATTTTGTTGTTTCCGAGCTAGAATATAGTATGATAACTGCTACCAATATTTTGCCTTAATAGTTTCAATTACTCGTTCGTGTTCCGGACCCTTCTTCCTTGCATATCTCTCCATTGCGCCGAGCGGAACCCCACCTAATGATCTGGCCAGCGCTGCGAAGAAGAGGTTCTTTATCGGGTTCTCACGACCTACCTTGCGCATAAACTTCTGAATTCCATGCTTGAAGTTGTGCTGCCATGTCTTGTACATTACCCCTAGTTTTGGAGCATCAATCGAATTGCCAATATCAAAAAATGCGGATTTCTCCAAGAGCCCTATTGGCACAAAGGTAAGAGGAGTCACCGTGAACTTGGAATCTGGCTGTTCGTTTTCGAGCTCATGTATAAGCCTTATGGTTTCCCAGCTATCTTCCGGAGTCTCGTCATTATTCAGCCCCATGATTATGGTGAAAGCAGGTACCCAGTAGTTTTCGTTGAGAGTCTTTACGGCAGTCTTGACAACCCAATGCCATTCTGCTGGTTGATATGGAGCCAATTTTCTGTCTGCGTATTTTCCAATCAGCCTAATACTTCCTGTTTCAAATCCGCATTGAATGCCTATATGATTAGATGGGGTGGCTTTGATAATTTTAGATACGTTAGGAATCAGTCTTTCATCAGCTATTGCTCCAGCAAGGGTTCCATGTGTGGGGTTTGTATGTTCAACTCCTGTGGCCATGATACCTTTGAACAGCTCCTCGATAGCTTCTCTGTTTGGCTGCATGTTCTTTGTTGTCCTTGGATTTAATCCATAAACGAAAATATCGTCACTATGAACCCATGCATTCTTTAACCCACCATATTTCATGTTGATTTCGATTTCTTTCTGGACCTTCTCAACCGGATAATATCTCAATGGTCTTAGAGTCACATCGCAGAATTTACATCCACGGCCACAGCCTCGCATAACTTCCACTTGACCATGCATGCTTGGATTAATAATATTCGGAATCTCGTCAACAGAAGGTTGATCCCAACAATGGATGAATCTACCATGGTATTTTCTGTCATCTCTTGCAAATTCCTTAATCTCCACTTTGAATTCTCTCTTCTTGAACGGATTGGCTGTTTCCATCTCTCCATTGATAAGCGCATCAAAGAATCTGCCACCAGTGCCATCGATCTCAGGTCCTATACCGCCAAGATCGCCTTCAACAATACCATAAAGATCATATTCTTCAATTTTTGCTGGGTCATAATTATATTGCCAGGTTCCAGAAGCACCCGCGAGTATTTTCGCTTTGCTTCCATTTTTTCGTTTTGCTGCTACAATACGCTGATGTAGATCTCTGCTGTAAAACTCATCATAGGACATTTGTTTTCTGCCGTAGGTAAAAGTCATAGTTACTGGCCCCATGCCAAGGGGATCCATCTCATAGGTCCCGACCACTTCTGTTTCCGGACCAATAAATTTTTCAATATGATCTGGATGTGCGACTACAACTTGATCTCTGGTATAGCCATCCCTCACCAAAGCAGCTTCAACTTTCCGTAGACCATAAGGAGCATAATTAGCACGTCCATCTGTTTGCTCTATAGGATTGCAGATAAAGTCAAAGAGTACCTTCGGAGTAACCTGTTGTCCGAGGACACGATACCAGAACGTGTTATGATTTCTATTCGGATCGAGCGCTGGCGCACAGCCAAAAAACGATGCAAGAGAGATTCCCCTGTACGGAGACATTAGAGTACGGTCTGCACTAAGCACTACTTTGGGATATTTCATAATCTTTCCTTCTTCTTCTTTAATCCACCGTTCTCTGGCATATAATTATACCGATGATTTGAAGTTTTTCTACTAATTTGTCAGTCTCTGGGCACCACTCAGGATATTATCCGTGTCATCGAGCAGGCTTTCCAACAGTTTCAGTCGAACGAGCCTTCCTGTTCACGGATCTCTGCTCAAAATGCTGGCATTTTCGTTTGTCGAGTAGGTTTTAGGCATTTAGAGTCCACTATTTGTGTACTCTAAATGACTGCCCAATATTTCTCTTTTATACTTCCATTTAGAAAACAGGTGAGTGTAGGATATCTTCAGGGAGATGTGACTCTATCTGCAATATTCGACCTACAACAAGAAAATCACCCCCAATCTAATCTGGTTAAAAAAGCTCCAATAGTCTCTAACTAGGGGAATGTAGATCTAAACTTGATTGTCTCCTCAAATAGGTATTGATGCATGCTAAGGACCTGCAAGAATAAAGAAGAATGCGCATAGGTCAAGTTAAGCGTTAAGAGGTTGTTATAATAGTTGAGAAGCTAACTATAACTGCGAATCACGCATAGTGGCGTCAGGTTTCATTCCAAAA
>CAKOFP010000221.1 GCA_933226995.1 Candidatus Nitrosopolaris rasttigaisensis
CTGCTACCCTGCGTCGTATTTGTCGCAACAAATGAGTTTTTTCCTCCTATTGTAATATTTGAAAGAGATGCTCCGATCGGGACGTTTTCTTTCTTACTAGAAGAAATGATATCATTATTATTTGGTATTCTTGAGTGTTTTTTGGCTTGGACTTCAAAGTTTAATACGTTGTAGAATGCGGTCGAAACTATATACAACGTTATTATGATGAATAACGCCGAGACTAATAATACAGTAATTGAATCTCCCACTTGCTTCGAATCGTTGTCTCGTAGGTATGATATTTTAGAGTGAATGTCAAATCGAGACTAGATTTATTATATTCACAAAACACTAAAGATAGTCATTATACTGTTCTTGTTACTTTAATTTTAGAAAATATAAAGTTGGATAAAAAAAGGCATAAGGAAGTCGTTACTTGAACCACAATAATCAAACCGTATGAGAGAGCGTGTGCTGGGTCGTTTGCGACTATAATAAAATGACACTACAGAGCGGTTAGGTCAGGGGACTAATATTTACTCCTCAATTTCATTCAGGTATTTTTGGGAAATATTTCTACTCTTGTCTATCTCGACTCACAATCCTATAAAATTTTAAGAAGGCAAGTTTTCTAGTTGAGGTACGTATGATACAACACAGGACCATCTTGTTCCCGAAGAGAAACCTTATTCTCCCTGAACCAGTAACCTGGAGTCTAGCCGATAGCCGTTGTCATAGCACAGAATTGATGTACTGGGTCACAGACATCATTATTATTTGGAACTTGCTGACTTTTGGCGGTAGTAGCATTTACGTTGCTCGTTCCATTGTGTATTGATTGCTGACTGTTTCCTCCAGCACCTCCGCTCGCTTTATTCCACCCATCCTGATACCCCTTGGAATATCCACTATTGTATGGATTTGTATGACCAGTTGGAACGGTTCTGTCATATCCATGACCGTGACAATGTTTGAAATCACACCCTGCATTCTTAAAACCGTCTGCATATCCTACCTTGAAATGAGTTTGGGGGCTTTGATCTGCGTTTACGTATTGCATTACCATTGAACAAGATCCAATCATTAACAATATTGTGCAGACGATTACAATAATAGGTCTATTTTGAAACCCTTCTAGAAACTTGATCATAATATACTTATAATATTCCAAGATCATACTAAACATTGGCTAACAAAAATATCGCTTTTATCTTAATAAGATATTTGTAGAAGAATTTATTCTGCTTCTGTCGTTTCTATGCTTCTTTTGTCGTTATCGTTCTGAAACGATAATTACTAACTTGTAGGCTTCTTAATTGTATGCCTCGGACTTCAAACCCTGACGAGCCCGGCTTATTTGACCCATGAGTGAGTGGGTAACCAATATATCGCCGCGAAAGAAAGAGGTGACATTATATATGAATGCAAAAACCACCGTTGGAACAGCCGCAGTACTAATAGTTCTAGTCTTCCTCGGGTTAGGAGCCATAGGGAGCGGATCAGCGAGCCTGTTATCAATAAAGTATCCAGACAAAAATCCGGATGTTCCAGCAGGAAGTCTAATTGCAGTCAGCGGCACGTCTGCCCCTTCAAACGCAACTCATACGAATTGCAGTGTAGCAGTACAGATAAACCAACATGGATATATCGGGGCATCACCCCAGGGTCCGAAAGGGGTAGCAGACTATACAAAGTGGACAGCAATCAGCACAAGTCGAATCCAGCAGGGACTAAACCAGATAGAGGCCCAACTTCTATGCTATCCTCCAGGAATAGCGTCAACACCCAATCTGATGAAGCACTTGGTTCATAATGTCACAGGAGTACAGGTAGTAGGATTGCCCACAAACACACAATCACCATCGACGCCGTCGACACCTGTGGCACCAACGCCAAAAAAGGCACCGACAGGACAAGGACCACACTCGATAATACCGCTAGTGCCTTCCCAGTAGCATATTTTAGCAAAAAGAATTGCCTCTCTATGGCAATGCTCTAACATTAATGGCAAAGAATAGTAATTATAAAAATAATGAACCCATCCGATTTCTTTTATGGCGTATATCGCAAGAAAATAATAATCTTATTCACTTTTACGTTATGTGTCTACAGATCTATCAACTCACACTTTGTAGCGATTTATTCTCATCCTACAAGTGATGTTATGGAGGTGCGATTAATGGTGCAAGATAAAAAAATCTTATATTTTGAATAAAGAAATGTAAATTGGACAATGAAAAGAACAAATACAACATTATCCAGAACAGGTTTTTCAATCGCTTTTATGGCAGCGATATCCCTCACGACAATGATCACCAGTATGTGCTTGATTCAGCGAGGTGATAATGTAGCATCAGCAACTTCGCAAAACACTACTATAATCACTAGCGATAATCATACAACTGCTGTGGCACCCAATCAAAATACTGTAACAGGCCAATTAATTTATGAAGCACATGGCAAAATCGTAGCTCAAAAAGTGATAAACTCCGGAAAAACCGATGGAGCCAAGATTCAGGTTTCATACTCTGGTAGTGGAAAATTCACTAATGGACTAAACGTTAAGGAACTATGGACTTTTGTTAATACACATAAACTAGATGGTGTAATCCAAGGTGTAGGTCAAGGTATTATAAAGACAGTAGATAATAAAGAAATCGCACTAGCAACGGGATATGGACGAGGTTTTACCGGAGTAGGAGGGAAGATAGTATATCCTACTGCGCAGCTATACAGCACAAACTCAACTGGAAGATTAGCATTTCTTAGCGAGGTTGTTGGATTTAGTCAGTGGCAGGTAGATAATTCTGGCAACTACATCTATAGGATGTGGCAATTCAAATAGAATGTGTACCAGTAGGAACTCGACCGGGAGTTAGTTGGAGTAGTGGATAAAGTATACCAACTCTAATCATTGCAATAGAAATCAAAATTGTTGTATTTCATTCTCTTTTCTTCTTCCACATGTATCCTCCCTTAGCAGTGCTGCAGGGAGCCTTAAGTCGAGGGGATATTA
>CAKOFP010000222.1 GCA_933226995.1 Candidatus Nitrosopolaris rasttigaisensis
ATAATTTATAGAGTTAACAATCCTATTTCTACGATTCAAGAACAAGAAGAGACTGCATATGTTCCTTTTACTGGATGGGTATCTTATCTTTGTGCAGAGTATTGGTTGAAGGTGCTAAGACGCGGTATGATAAAATAGTCGATGAATAAATGTGCCTCATCCAAAATTACGATACCTTTTTTCTGCTCAGAACGATAGATCTTTAGAAACAGCATGAACTAACAGCATTAGCTTGTCAAACCGTTATGGAGACAGAGTTGATCCCGGATTATTAGTATTGGTAGAATGCACTGTAACTACAAATTTACAATTAGACGCTTTAGTATCACCATTAGCAGGATTAAAGTCTAGTATTACTCCATTACCATTCAAGCCACAGTCAAAGAAGTTAGCACCTCCTCCCCCTATCATAACATCATGCCCTGAACCAGCATAGAACTGATCATTTCCCTTACCCCCGACCATCAGGTTGGCACCGGCACCTCCTATGAAGATATTATTTCCCGAGCCGCCATAAAGCTTGCCAGTCGCAGTATCTAATAAATTCGCCATAAGAATATTATCACCAGGTCCAGCGAATGCCTTGCAAGCGCCCGGTCCGCACTGTAGGACATCATTACCGCCAAGACCGTATATAGTCGAATCGGTAACAGCGGTAGCAATTATGATATCGTCTTTTTGAGTGCCAATAAGTGGGGGACACATTTGAGTACAAGATGGTCCCACTATCAGATTTTTAGGTAGATTAAGTCCTTGCGGTATCGACTGTCCTTTTGGAACAGACTGAAGTTGATTTGGAGGTGTAAATAGATTATTTGGAATATGCAGAACTCTGTGTGAAGCATTTGCTGATAACGGCGGTAACACTACTACTAGTCCTGAAAGCAATATTACTAACATAGATATAGTTCCAAACAAACTAAGGTGTAAGGACTTCGGCAACCTATTGTTACTTTGTAACACACGGTTATATAATGAGTGTGCAAGATCATTCCCGAAGTTTTGTTCTTTCCAATAATATCTCTCTCTCTTCTTTCAGATAATATATAACTACTAATGTTTCCTGGGGTAAATGTGCAAAAAAAGAAAACCGGTAGAAATTGGAAATTTTTGGTATATTCTTTGCTGTTGATTACACTATTAGCATTCTCTTTCGCTTCATACTCCTTATCATCAACTATCAAGATGCCATTCTTCCAATATTCTGTG
This sequence comes from Candidatus Nitrosopolaris rasttigaisensis, assembly GCA_933226995.1. GTDB lineage: Archaea > Thermoproteota > Nitrososphaeria > Nitrososphaerales > Nitrososphaeraceae > Nitrosopolaris > Nitrosopolaris rasttigaisensis. The sequence continues at coordinate 1,210 of CAKOFP010000222.1, forward strand.
AAGCAAGCAAATGCTGAGACGACCACTCCGGAGGGTGTATCTTTCGGAGATCCCCCTTCCCCTGTTGCCAATCAACAATATCCTACTAATACCGCTGCAACATTGACGAATAATCTCCTGACTTATCAAAATCCAACATATGGAATAACATTACAATACCCGTCTAGTTGGGAAAAAATCGAATACCCTCGAATAGGGTTGGCAGCTGTCGGTAATGATCTAGTTGCCAATATCCTAGCACCGTTGGCAAATGCTTCGGATCATTGGCGAGAACATTTCATGATACAAGTATTGAATCAGACTCAAGCCAAAAAACTCATCCCACAAAGTGATACCATTCTAGGAGGTAGACACGGGTACAAACGGGTGTATGATAGTACTATGGAAATTTTTAATATTGACACTAACACTGAACAAAGGCTTCATCTTAAAACAATGGAAGTTTGGGTCACAATTGGTAATGGCAACACATGTCTGCTAATATATAAAGCAGTGGCTGCAAGATACTCCGATTACTTGCCAACAATACAGAAAATGCTTTCTTCATTTAAGATAGGGAGCTCATCAGTTTCTCGTAATTCTACTACGTATTGAAAATCAAAATAGATCGCGACATGCAGTCTATAAAATGTTGGTTGCAGCATGACTAGGAAAGCTATTCAAAAAGTACACATAGTCCGGCCTTATATCGCCTGGTCAAGGAGATTAAAAGTATGCCGAGATTTGGCTTTTTGTATTTTATTGACCTAGTACTATTGCACAGTTACCGTCTGTATCATCACCTTTTGATGCATTAAAGTTTAGGACAACACTTTTACTCGTGCTGGCTGCCCCTGTCCCACTAGCACCGCAAGCAAAGTAATCTGCTCCAGGTCCACCAATCAAAACATCATTACCAGCGCCTCCGTACAATTTATCGTTTCCATGACCAGCTACCATAAGGGTGTTGCCTGAGCCTGCAATAAGTATATCATTTCCTTTTCCACCATAGATCTGATTTGTTCCCTGTCCACCAGCTATGATTATGTTGTTGCCACCACCACCATACAATTGATCATCTCCTGGCCCGCCGATAATTATATTATCGCCAGTTCCACCATGTATGATATCGTTTCCTGCCAGGCCAATTATTAGATTGCTCCCATTCCCACCCTGAATACGGTCATCTCCTTCGGATCCGATAACCGGACGGCAAGTTCCTGCCGCTAGACATTTCGCAAGTTCAGTGAACGTGGTTTGAAGCTTCTTAGTTGTTTGGGTAGTTACCGTGGCTTTTGTTGTCGCCGTGGTAATTGGGGGAGCAGCGGTATTTGCCGTTGCTGCTGTTGTTGTTGGTTTTTGAGTTGTCACGTTTGCATTATTGTTAAATGCATTCTGAAAATTTGTTGGAGGGACATTTGTGTTTGCTCCTCCTAACTGCGCATAGGTCGTTTCTGTTTCAACAAAGGCCAAGGATGTAAAAACTAGTGCAAACATTATCACCGGCAGAAACAAAGCAACTGTCAGAAGCTTCTTTCTCATTTTTAATTGTAGACCTGATCTGGCTTCCCCATGCAAGTTTATGTTCTAGAAGAAGCAAGTCATTTATTATACCTTTATCTAACGAGTATAGCACATGCCTGCACTTATTCATTGAGTTTATGTGTTTTAGGCGTCAAAAGCTTGTAACCTCACAACTACGCCGGAGAGAGACTCGAAGTAGGCTCTTTCGCCGTGTAGGGTTCATCGTTTCGGATTGAGTGCAGCATCATATTGACGCAGTAAGAAAATAAAAGGCATTACGTATGCTTAGCTACTGACAGGCAGGCGTTTAGGGTAATGTCAAGGAGGCGTCTGAACCCCAGTAGGTACTGTGATAACGAATTTACAGTTACTTGCTTTAGTATCACCGTTCTTTGCATTAAAATCTAGAATTACTCCATTCCCATTCGGACCACAGTCAAAGTAGTTAGCTCCGCCACCGCCTATCATAACTTCATGACTTGATCCAGCATAGAATTGGTCATTTCCTTTCCCGCCCACCATAAGGGTATCACCAGTACCTCCAATGAAAATGTTATTTCCTGAACCACCATATAGCTGAGCGCTCGAAGAGCTACCGGATATAAGCACATTGTCACCCGATCCGCCGTATGCCTTGCAATTGCCTGCTCCACATTGTATGACATCATTCCCGTCAAGACCATATATGATAGCGTTGGTGACAGCGGTAGCAATTATGATATCGTCTTTTTGAGTGCCGATAATGGCTGAACAATTTTGTGAACAAGCCCTGGGCACGATCAGATTTTTAGGAATATTAAGGCCTGAAGTTGCGTCTTTTGGCATATAGTGATTTTTATTGTGACCTGAGTCTGAGTGACGATACGAGTTACCGTATAGGCTATTGTATGAACTTGAAATAGACGTGCTGTTATTATAAGACGGTCCGATTAAGTGATGTGGGATAGGTAGGAATAAACCATTACCGCCGAGATTAGGCGTTGCATTTGCTGCCAATGGTACTAGCCTGCAGAGCAGCAGTATCATTACTATTATGGGAACTATTAATTTGATAGCTGAAACTAACAACTAATTGTGAAATCATTTTGTTCCTTTTTATTGGATGTGACTCAGAGGTTAAATAAAAAATACCAGAGTTCTTGGTACAAGAAAAGTATAGGAAAATTGTCACTTTTACATATGAGTGAGATATTGTCTAACAGTATTGTCTAAAACGCACTCATTCTTGAAGGATTGAGTCGTTATTCACGTCGCTGGCATTCACGGAGTGTATTCTGGAATATTATTATATCATAACATCTTCAATTTTCAGTTTCAATCTGGGAACAGGGCCTGCTTCGTCTACCAACTCTCCGGCCTGCAGCGAGATTATAAATGCCCCAACGATTATTCCTCGTTCACCAAATACTTTAAAACTAAATGTAATCGGCGATGGAGCGGTTTGTTCGGAGTCTACGGCGATGTTATATGTCATCCTACAAAGGTGAAATTTGAAAAAGTGAAAAAGTAATGATTTGCATTCATTTACATGCCAATGTCAAACTAGCTACTTGTGATTTTAATGCAGAGCTCATGATCCAAAATTATGTCTTATATACTATAAATTGCATATCTACTTATAGATAATTGATAACTCATTCGCGTAAAGAAGTTACTGAGGTATTGTATGGTAATGAGAATATAGTTAAAAAAACGCTAGAAACTTTTTCATGGATACAGAATAGCCTTGAAGGTTGTATCGATCATACAGAGGTACGGATGCATGTTACTACCCAACCAATCTGGGATGGTTTGAATCAACTCAGAGAAAGAGGAGTGAAATTAAGAATGGTTACGGAGATTACAAATGATAATATTTCTTATACAAAAAAAATGATGCAAATTGCCGAGGTTCGTCATTTAAAGGGAGTAAGAAGCAGCTTTGGAATAGCTGATGGGATACAATACCTTGACCATGCAATTTCAGATAACAACGAATTATCACATGCAATAATAAGCGATGTTAAAGCAATCGTGGAAGCAAAAGAATACCTATTTGAAACTCTCTGGAATTTAGCTATTCCTGCAGAGCAAGCAAGTATGGAAATCGAAGAAGGGATCGAACGATCCAAGACTGAGATCATTCAAGATACTAAAATATCAATAGCTCGCTCGATAGATATCATAAAATCAGCAAAAGAAGAAGTATTAGTGATTTGGGCCACTTCTAAGACGTTTGCTATAGGTATGAATAAGGGCCTAGCCGAGCTTTATACACATGCAATTCGCAATGGTGCAAAAGTAAGGCTACTGATTCCATTTGGGGAGAGTCTAGAGGATACAACAGACAATCTAAAAATGGCCGTCCCGCAACTGGACATAAGGATCGCAGATAAAAGTTTAGAGACGAAAATCACAATTCTGATAGTGGATAAGGGAGAAGTAATGACGTGGGAACTAAGGGATGACAATCTAAAAGATCCATATCAAGCAGGTGGCGAAGCAACATACTCAAATAATAAATCCATCGCTACCTCGTATGCTATTATTTTTGAAACCTTTTGGAAACAAACAGAATTGTATGAACAATCACAAACTTACATTAAAATGCAAAACGAGTTTATCAATATTGCAGCTCATGAACTACGCACTCCGGTACAACCAATCATTGGCCTTTCGCAAATTCTTCTTTCTAAAAGAGGA
>CAKOFP010000223.1 GCA_933226995.1 Candidatus Nitrosopolaris rasttigaisensis
AGCGCTGGCTCTGTCTCTTTCTTTATCCATCTCTTCTATGGTTGTGGCTCCTGTTGCTATAGGACTTTCGATCTTCCTGTTGCAACACCCATCCTTCTTTGCTATTCTTGAGAGAGAAAATGAATTTGGAGTTGTTCTTATTGTTTTTCTAATTGGAGTTATTATACTATCTTCGGTATGGTTTGCAGTCGGAATTAAACAGTACCGCTCAATTAATTCTTGGAATAAAAAATATACTATCTATTCCAAGAAAAAGGAAGAACTAGACAGAAATATTGCATCCGAGTATGACTTAGATCAAGATTAGCAGAAATGCTAAATTGTCTTCCGGCATGATGTCTGTACGAGGAAACATTATCTAATAAGGTTCTAAAATATGCCTGGAAAATTCTATTCCTTTTTGAGTTGGTTTATATGCTGTAACTGTTCTTTTTCCGACTTCTATTTGATCTTTGCTTATCAATCCCTTTGTCTCTAATTTGCCCAGAATTGGTGAATGTTTTTTAAAATTCAATCCACAGCAACTTATTAAAGCAGTCTGATTCAATTCACCGTATTGAACCAGTTTGAGGATTATGTCTTTGACGATGTAGATCCTCTCTCGATATGAGCGCTGCGTGGTCATTATTAGATTAATACTGGTTGACGATGGCTGAAACTAAAATATAATCTCTCTTGCTGAAATAGTGTTAAGTAGCGGTGACGGGTGATGTTGATAAGCATTGGTTCTCTTATTATTTAGTGTTAATTGTGTTTTCTTAGTTGCTATGATAACTACACCCATATTCCCAAATTTTGCCTATGCACATATTACTGGTGATAGAACCCAGCAATGGATAAGCCCACGAGATAATGTGAAAATCCAGTTTACCTACGAACCAGAAAAACCTCTAATTGACAGTCCTACTGAACTAAAATTCAGCGTACAGAATTTATAAACAGGTCAATATTTGAAAGACCTGTTTGCAAAGGTTTCAGTTATGAATGGACAGCGTGTTTTCAAATTTAATAACCTAACAGTTCCAGATGGTGATTTCTCTGTAAATTCGACTTTCCCGAAGGAAGGTACATATCAGGTGATTCTTAGGATCAATTCAAAGGATTATGCAATCGCATTGGCATCATTCAGGATCTTTGTTCCCTTTCAACCACTTGGTACCATCAATCTGAACTATACGATTCCATTGCTTCTTCCTGCAGCGTTAGCAGGAATAATTGGTGTTATAGTCGTAGCAACTTTTTTGATAATAGTGAAAAGAGAACTTAAGAAAAGACGCAGTCCAGAAGAATAATACTAAAATAGTCTTCTGAAGTATCAGCGGAAAACAACAAATACGAACTAGGACATGAAAATGAAAAAAAGTAAATAGTCAACATTGTTTCGTGAATCAACTGATCCTATTATGAGCGTTTGATTGTCGCGAAACTAAATCATCTACGGGGTTTTAGTGGGTGAAGACGTTATAACACCTAGAGAATTTCCTAGCTGTTCTGCGAACCATATATTTCCCTGCGAATCTGAGGTCAAAAACTGAACGTAGGGATTTGGCTTCGGTATTACTAATTCCCTGCTCAAGCCAGTTTTGGGGTCTATTACTGCAATCTTATTTGTAGTGTGTTCAGCTACCCATAGATAACCACTCATATCCATTGCCATTCCGAATGGCAATGCTTTTGGGTTAAAGACAGGGTATGTCTTAAAGGTTTTAGAAATTATATTGAAAATAGAAACCGTATGATTATCATGCTCTGAAATATAGATATCATTGCTTGCAGAAGGCCTGATAAATAACTCAGTAGGAGTATAGTGGGTATTGTTATTGTGACTGCTATTATTACCGACTAACACAGGGTATTCATTAATTTTGTAGTTCTTTATTGGATCTATACTAGCTAATTTCCCTATCCCTTCTGCTACCCAGATCATTCCTGATGATCTGTCTACTGCAATACCTATCGGCATTGCATTTGTTGTCGGTAGATTCAATACGGTAAAATTCTTTTCTCGCGTATTAAATCTCAGTAGTTCATTAGTATTGGGCGAAGTCAGCCAAACGTTATTTTTCAGATCGATGGCGATACGTGATATAGTACCATTGGTTGGAATGTTGTATAGTTTGGTAGTGTTAGCGGAGGGGTCGTAATGTCCAAGACGTTTAAGCAATGGATCTACATACCAGATATCAGTATTATTATGATCGAAAGCCATGACAGTCACAATACTAGTGCCATTAAGCTTATGTTCCATGAATTTGCCTGATTTTAAATTAAATGCTAGAATCCTACTACTATCTATTGCAGTATCTCCTAACCATATTGTGTTTCGGTTCTTATCATAAAGCGGATACAGGGGTATACTGTCATTGTTGCCAGGTACAGCGAATTCTTGAATATGAAATATTAGCTGGCTTAGTCTAGGGCTTTCGGATAAAGCAAACGCTGAAGTAGGACTGAGCGAGTTAGTCTCATCTTTGTGAAGTACGAAAGAAGGTATCAAGTAATTTTTCACACTATAAAGTGGAAAGGAGCTTAGAGATAGAATTAAGCCTACAACTACTATGATAATGATAGCAATAATAACAAGGGGAAACGAAAGATCAATAAAAACGCTAGTCATTGATACAATGCAAACAATATTAATATGATATTTGACTCTTTCTGCTTTTCGAGGAGGCATTTTTGACCCTTCAATCCTATGGTCATTTGGATGCCTTCGTAATTTAGGGAAGTGCTAAATGGCGTAATTTTACTACATTCCGGAGGACATATTCGGCATACATTCTACATCTGAGGTGTTTCATAAGAAAGAAAAAGTAGCATTACCATATTAAAATTCAAATAACCGCGTGGAGTTCAATTGTCAAATAACTAAAGCTGCAATCATGCATCAATAGAATCATGAATACTATCCTAAATTTGACTTCACATTATTTTAAAGTATGCTAAACAACAGGGAGGGACGGCAGGCTGTATGCATTACCGCATTGTGAACATAACATTTCTACTCCCTAAATAGTTATTTTTGCGATTACTTTGTTTATGTTGCTGTTAGCCAAGGTGCTGTCTCGAACATGACCTATATCAGATGAAGTACGGGATATGCAGGTAAAAGCTCGAGGGAGGACCCTCCTAAATGGTTTGGTATGGTAATGGTCTAATATTGAACATAGATAAATCCAAATAACTGACTAAGCAGTGGGTATTAAGGAGGCGTTAAGAGTTTAAAATATTAAATCCAAAGTCATCTCTGGATTACGATTTTGATCATATTCACTATTGCGATAAATGTGAACATTGGTTTGTGTGCAATCAGTCAAAGGCTAATTGCAAACTTTCTTCATCGGTTACCAGCCACGAAAGCCATGTTGCGTCTATTAATCAGAAAAAAGCGTTGTCCAAGCTAAAGCCCTAAATAGTCTTTCCAGACTAAGATATGCTTTATCCGTATTCATGCAACCAATACATCAAAGTTTATCTAGTAACAGACTTAATGTTATTTAAGGTAATTTATAATACCCACATTAAAGCTTGATTTATCACAAACACAATATGATTCAACCTTATCCATTGCAAAAAGGCTTTACGAAGAAGATTGCCTGGAAAAACCAAGTATAGAAGCAGTTGTGTCACGCACTTTAGCGATAATGACGGAAGAATACACCTCCAATCCACAATCATTAGTATTGTATTATAAGAAAAGAAAATCAGAAGAAAAGAAACTAAAGTAGTTTTCTTTTCCAACAATGATGATGACAATTCACAAGAAACAAATATTCATTTTCTTGTCATTTATTTGGGCTAACCTGATCTTTTTCAGCTGAAACTTGCTGCTGATATTATGATTATGAACAACTCCAAAAAGAATGATCATGTATTGGATGACAATGCATTTAGTGATTTAAGTAGAAATACGAATCATGTGGAATAACACTGACAGGCGAATATCGGTGCTACTGCTGCTTGCAATATCTTGCAGTCCTGCAAGTCTGCTAATCGCTACACAAAGATTAGGTATTATGGCTTCTTTCTAAATGATGATAATGATAGTATTCCCTCTTTAAGTTCGGAAGGTGAGGAAAAATGAGTATATGTTTCTATGGTATATGACTCGTGAATCATGAGATTTCATAAGTAAAACCACAGCGAATGGAGGAAATGGCGGTATGGCTATGAACGGTGGTACTGCTGATGGAGCATCTGGTAGTACTAGTGGCAATGGTAATGCAGGAAATGGCGGCGTTGCAATTGGAGTTGCTAGTGTTGCCGACGGTAAGAGGATTTTAATGTAATTTAATGTAATGGACCATAACAATAAAAACCACATAACAAAATCAACAATATCGATAATATTCCCAGTCTCTTTCTTCATCCACCGCAGAGACAGCGTGTGTCAAGCTACAGGAGTCGATAAACTTCTCTGTTGTTTTCTATAATGGAACCAAGTGGCCTACTCAGTGTCGCTATTCATGATGATGGGCCTTCTTTCTTGACCTCTTTTATTACCTGTTCCAAATATTCTTTCATATCATCTTCAGTAAGCGAAGATTCGATTCCACTCTGTTCAGTCAGAACGTCTTGTTGTTCCTTTGCAACCTTTAGAACTCTTCTCTCTATTTCCTGCTCCATCTGGGCTGTTCCAATATTATCTACTAACTCTAACAAAGACGCTCTAATTGAGGTTCTTAAAGAACTATCTTGTGATACGGCTATTGCCGAAGAGTATAAACCTACTGTAAACAAGTAAGAAGCTAACAATATTAAGGAATGAGCTGCCACCCCATAAGTTTGCTGTAGTGCAGAAGTGGAAAACGAAATACCAATTAGAATAACTCCTATCGAAGAAATAGTAAGATAATCTTTCACCTTTTCAGCACTTACATTCACTCCTTCTCCTCCTGTTCTTCTTGTGATAAGATAAAAAGCAAGACCAAATAGGACACTACTGCCTATCGTACCAGCCCTGAACAGAATTCTGAAGTAAAATCGATATGGATCATATGCATGAAATATCAAACCACTTCCAATTAGATAGAGTGCCATGGGAATAGATAGAATGATCCAAAATTTAAGAGGGAGTTTTCCTATTCTGATCGTTCGGTAATACTGACGTAAAAGCGTCGCAACAGCCAGCCATGTGAATAAATAAGGAAATACTGTTAGGTAATCAAGGCTGTTCTTGAGCGACGTCAGTGAACTTGGTAGGATCCATAGTGTAGTTGTATGCGAATTCACTACTTTATATTGTAT